>CAKZIH010000013.1 GCA_936931335.1 uncultured Nostocoides sp.
AGGCGTGCCGGACGGTGTACACCATCCCGTTGTCGGTCAATGTCGATGCGGGACAACCATGTTCACTGATCGCGGCGCGGAAGGTGGTGACCACGACCGTCCCGGTGACCCGCGCGTGGCAGGAGAGGTGCAGGGCGTAGCGGGAGTGGTCATCGAGCCAGGTGATGATCTCCACGTCCGTGCCGCCGGCTAACCGGTAGTGGGTGAAGTCCGATTGCCAGGTCTCGTTCGGTTGCTCGGCCTCGAAGCGGATGTACGCGCTTTTCGGTTTCTTCCTCGGCTGCGGGATCACTCGCCCGTTCGCTGCTAAAAGTCTCGCGATTGTGGCCCGGGACACGGCCACCCCAGCCTGGTCGAGGTGCCAGCGGATCGTCTCTGGGCCGGCGTCGTGCCCGGTCGCGGTGAGCCGGTCCCGCTCGGCCAGGACCGCGTCGACGACGGTGGCTGGGGTCGCTTTCGGTCTGGTTTTCGGGGCCCGGGATTTCGGCTCGAACGCAGCGTCTCCTTCGGCCCGGTAGCGGGCCAGGAGTTTGTATACCCACTGCCGGGAGACGCCGTAGCTGGCGGCGACCTCGGCGACCGGGCGGTGTTGCTGAACGACGGCGGTGATGACTAGGCGAGCCTTCGACACCGCCGAGTCTGGTGTCGCCTATGTCGTGAGACATCTGTCGCCTATGTCTTGAGACTCAACACTGCCGGGGGCACCCAGGTGAAGCCATAAGAGAACCCCTGAACCATCGGTTCAGGGGTTTTGCTATGTGCAGCGTCCCGAGCTAACGCGCCGCGGGCCGGTGGTCGCGCTGGGAACTGTCCCTGACTTCGCCGACGAGAATCTCGATCACGTCCTCGAGGAAGACCACGCTGCGGATAACGCCCTCTTGGTCCACCACGCGCGCGACGTGCGAGCCGGTGCGCTGCATGGTGGCCAGCACATCCTCGACCTCGTCATTGGCCGCGACCGTCGCCAGGCGCCGGATGCGCTTGGCCGGCAGCGGTTGCTGGGAGGACTCGGCGTCGGCATAGAGCACATCCTTGAGGTGCACATAGCCGCTGAGTTCGTTCGAGGTGTTGACCGTCGGGAAGCGCGAATAGCCATGCTTGGCGACCAGGCGCTCCACCTGCTCGGGGGTCACATCCTCGGGCACGGTGATCAGATCCTGCACCGGGATCCCCACGTCGACGGCGTCCTTATCGCTGAACTCCAGCGCCGCGCCGAGCAGGTCGAACTGGTCCTCCTCGACCAGACCCTCCCGGTGCGACTCCTCGACGATGTGATGGACCTCTTCGGCCGTATAGGCGCTGGTCACCTCGTCCTTGGGTTCCACGCCGAGCGCACGAACGATCGCCTTGGCGATGCTCTCCATGATGTGAATGAACGGGCGCAGGAGCCGGGTGAGCGCATACAGCGGCGGCACCAACACCAGCGCCGCCCGCTCGGGAGAGGCGATCGAGATGTTCTTGGGGATCATCTCCCCCACGACGACGTGCAGATAGACCACGATCAGCAGCGCCAGCGCCAGCGCGATACCGCTGATCAGGCCCTCGGGAACCCCCAGCGAATGCAGCGGCCCCTCCAGCGCATGATGCAGAGCCGCCTCGGAGATCGCACCGAGCAGCACCGAACACACCGTGATGCCGAGCTGTGCGCAGGCGAGCACGCTGCCCATATTTTCCGAGGCTTCCAGGCACGTCCGCGCCGCCCGGCTGCCGCCATCGGCCAGCGGCTCGAGCTGGCTGCGCCGGGCGGCCATCGCCGCGAACTCCGCGCCGACAAAGAAGGCGTTGAGCAGCAAGAGAATGATCGTCAACCACAGCGAGGCGCTCATCGGGCAGCCTCCCCACGGCTCGACTCCAGCCTCGTCGCCCCGGTGCGGCTCGCACGGCCAGCGGCGGGTCCCGGCGCCCCCGGGTCGTCCGGCGCGGAATCATCCGCCGCACCATCATCCTGCGCACCCGGGGGCGGCAGGGGCACCATACGGAGGCGGTCGACGCGCCGGCCATCCATGTCGACGACGACGATCCGCCAACCCTCGATCGTGGTCTCGTCGCCGACCTCCGGCACCCGGCCCAGGGCCGCCATGAGGAATCCGCCCACGGTCTCGTATGCCGGTCCGTCCGGCATCGGCGCCCCCACCCGGGTGCGGACCTCGTCCGGACGCCACATACCGGGCACGATCCACGAGCCGTCCACGGTGCGCCGGCCGGTGGTCTCCGAGCGGTCGTGCTCGTCCCCCACGTCGCCGACGATCTCCTCGACTACATCTTCCAGGGTGACCACGCCCGAGGTCCCGCCATATTCATCGACCACCACGGCGAACTGCAGCCCGGCCTCGCGCAACTGATCCAGCAGGGGATCCAGGCGCAGCGTCTCGGGCACCACGATGGCATCGACCATGAGCGCGGACACCGGCACCGACGCCCGGCGTTCGCGGGGCACCGAGATCGCCGACTTCACGTGCACCACGCCCGCGACGTCATCCCAGTCGTCCCCGGTCACCGGGAAGCGCGAGTGCCCGGTATGCCGGGCCAGCTCCACCACATCCTCCGCACTCGCCGTGCGCTCCACATTGGAGGCCCGGGAACGCGGGGTCATCACATCCGCCGCGGACTGCTCCCCGAAGCGCAGCGAGGCAGTCATCAGCCGGCCGGTCCCCTCGTCCAGGGTCCCGGCGGCCACCGAGGTGCCCACCAGCGAGGCGAGCTCCTGCGGGGTGCGGGCGGCGGAGAGTTCTTCTTGCGGCTCAATGCCGATTGCCCGCAGGAAGGCATTGGCCGAGCCGTTGAGGATGGCGATGAGCGGACGCGCGATGAGCGCGAAGATGCGCACCGGGCCGGCGGCGAGCTTGGCCACCCGCAAAGGCGCGGATATCCCGAGGAACTGCGGCACCAGCTCCCCGACGATCATCGAAAAGAGCGTGATCAGCACCAGCGAGAGGACCGGGGTCACCGCTGCGGCGGTATCGGACGACATACCGGCCGTCGTCAGGCCGGACTCCAGCAGGACTCCGGCCGACGGAGCGGTGAGGAAGCCCAAAACCAAGGTGGTCAGCGTGATGCCGACCTGAGCCGCGGACAACTGGGTCGACAGGCCGCGCAGCGAGGTGAGCACCGTCTCGGCGCGCTTGTCGCCGCGCTCGACGGCCTTCTGCACGCTGGAGCGATCCAGCGCGACCAGCGAAAACTCGGTCGCCACGAAGAGCGCGGTCCCCAAGGTCAGGACGACGGCAAGCAGGAGCAGCAGCCAGGGGACCATAGTGCGTTCATCGTATGTCGACCCGTTTGCTTGAATGGACGACGGACCGTGTCCACAATCAGCGAGGGGACTGACGATGACGGGCGCACTAGCCACCCCGATCGAGGTGAGCGGGCTCACCAAGAGGTTCGGCGACTTCATCGCCGTGGACGATCTGACCTTCACCGTCGCCCCGGGCCGGATCACCGGCTTCCTGGGTCCCAATGGGGCCGGCAAGACGACGACCCTGCGGATGATCCTTGGATTGATCCGGCAGACCAGCGGCACCGCCCTCATCGGCGGGAAGCTGTATCACGACATACCGGCTCCACTGCGGACGGTGGGCTCCGCGCTGGAGGCGACGAACTTCCACCCCGGCCGCTCCGGCCGTGACCACCTGCGGGTGCTCGCCGCGACGGCCGGGATCCCGGACAGCCGGGTCGACGAGATGCTGGAGCTGGTCGGCATCCCGGCCGCGGCCCGCAAGCGCGCGGGAGGCTATTCGCTCGGCATGCGCCAGCGGCTGGGCCTGGCCGCGGCGATGCTCGGCGACCCCAATGTCCTGGTCCTCGACGAGCCGGCCAACGGCCTGGACCCCGAAGGCATCCGCTGGCTGCGCGGCTTCCTGCGCCATGCCGCGGACTCCGGCAAGACGGTGCTGGTCTCCAGCCACATGCTTCAAGAGGTCGAGCAGACCGTCGACGACGTGGTGATCATCGCCAATGGCACCCTGGTGCGCAGCGGCACCATGGCTAGCCTGCACGGCACCGCGCGTTCGCTGGTGCGCACGAGTGACGCTCAGCGCCTGGCCGGCGCCCTGCGCGTGGCCGATGTCACCGCCACCGCGCAAGAGGACGGGTCGCTGATCGTGGACACCGGAGATCTGCGCCTGGTCGGCGATGTCGCGCAGCGCGGCGGCGTCGCCATCTACGAGCTGCGAGCGCACTCCACCGACTTGGAGGCGCTCTACTTCTCCCTCACCGAGGGCACCAACCGCAACCTGGGCGCCACCGCCGCTACCCAGCCCACCGCACCCTCTAGCTCGGCCGCGCAGGATTCTGCCGCCACCACCGAAGGAGCGAACGAGTGATGCTCGGCGCCATCCGTTCCGAAGTCCGCAAGGTCTTCACCACCCGCCTGTGGTGGGGTATGGCGTTGGGTATGGCCGCCCTCGCCGCGGCTATCGCCGCCGGTTTCGCCGCCCTCGTCGGCAGCGACTTCACCTCGGATCCCGAGACGGGGATCAACCCGTTCGCCAAGCTCAGCGTGGGCACCGCGCAGTTGATCTACAACGCGGGGCTGGTGCAGAGCTTCACCACCCTCTTCCCCCTGGCGCTCGGCGTCCTGCTCATCACCAGTGAATACCGTCACAAGACGATCACCGCGACCTTCCTGTCCACGCCCAAACGAGCCACGGTCCTTATCTCCAAGACCGTCGCCGTGGTGCTCGTCGGCGCCCTGTATGCGGTCATTCACGCCGCAGCCAGCGTGGCCGGTGGGGCCGGCGTACTGGCGGGGGTCAAGGGCCTGGACACCATGCTCGGCAATAGCGAGGTCCAGAAGTCCCTGGCCATCGGCATCCTGGCGATGGTCGTGTGGACCCTGCTCGGCTTCGGTTTCGGGATGCTGGTGCGCAACCAGATCGCCGCCACCCTCATCGCGGTGGGCGTCGCCTTCCTCGGACAGCTCGCCCTGAACATCCTCTTCACGATCCGCGAGTGGTATGGCGCGGCCAAGCTGCTGCCGGGAAATCTCACCAGCGGCATGCTCGTCACCGCGGACCCGACGCTGGGCGCCGCGGACCCGAGCACCTCCGTCTTCTTTGAACACTGGTGGGTTTCTGCGCTCATCCTCACCGGTTACGCGGCCGCCTTGGCCATCGCCGGCGCCATCCTCACCGCCCGCCGCGATGTGAGCTGACGACCCAATCCGCTTCCACCTCCCCTAGGCCGCGCTGCCGCCCCGGACCGCATACCGGGGGGTAGGCTGGAGCGGTCGTTTGCGACCCGCGAACAGCGTCACCGATGACAACTGTGAAAGAGGCGTTCGGCCGTGGCTGACTCCCAAACTCCCGCAAACCCGATGGAGGCCTTCGGTCCCAACGAGTGGCTGGTAGACGAGCTGTACGAGAGCTACCAGAAGGACCGCGACTCGGTGGACCCGGCCTGGTGGGACTTCTTCTCCACCTACACCCCGGGCAGCGGGCAGACCCCGGCCAGTGCCACCAATGGTGGCCCCAAGCCGGCCGCCGCGGCCGGTAGCAATGGCGGCGCCGCCGCACCGGCGCCGCAAGCGGCCACCCAGTCCACCCCCAAGAAGAGCGAGGCCACCGAACCCGCCGTGGCCGCGAATGCCGGTGAATCGCCCGTCCCCGAGGGCACCACGGCAACCGTCAAGTCCGCCGAGGTCCCCCCCGCCCCCGCCGGTGGTGCGGAAACCCCCACGGCGCCCGCTGCCCGCACCGATGGCACCCGCGCCCCCGAGCGCCCCGCCCCCACCGCGGTCGACGCCAAGCCCCGCGAGGTGGCCATGGCCGCCTCCGCCAGCGCCAGCGACGAGCCCACCCTGACCCCGCTGCGTGGCGCCAGCGCCCGCGTGGTCACCAATATGGAGAGCTCGCTGAGCATCCCCACGGCGACCAGCGTGCGCACCGTGCCGGCCAAGCTGCTGATGGACAACCGGGTGGTCATCAACAACCACCTCGCCCGCGCCCGCGGCGGCAAGGTCTCCTTCACCCACGTCATCGGCTACGCCCTGGTGCAGGCGCTCAAGGTCATGCCGGAGATGAACAACAGCTACACCGAGGAGGGCGGCAAGCCGGCCCTGTCCGTGCCCGCGCACATCAACCTCGGCATCGCCATCGACCTGCCCAAGCCCGATGGCACCCGCCAGCTCCTGGTGCCCTCGATCAAGGGTGCCGAGACGATGGATTTCCACGGCTTCTGGATGGCCTATGAGGACGTGGTCCGCAAGGCCCGCGGCGGCAAGCTGACCGTCGAGGACTTCCAGGGGACGACCGTCTCGCTGACCAACCCCGGCACCATCGGCACCGTGCACTCCGTGCCCCGCCTGATGCAGGGCCAAGGCACGATCATCGGCGTCGGTGCGCTGGAATACCCGGCCGAATGGCAGGGCGCGAGCACCACCATCCTCAACCGCAATGGCGTCAGCAAGATCCTCACGCTGACCTCCACCTATGACCACCGGATCATCCAGGGCGCCCAGTCCGGGGATCTGCTGCGGATCATGCACACCCTGCTGCTGGGCGAGAACGGCTTCTACGACGAGATCTTCGAGAGCCTGCGCATCCCGTATGAGCCGGTGCGCTGGGTGCAGGACATCGACGCCTCCCACGACGACGACATCAACAAGGTCGCCCGCGTGCAGGAGCTGATCCACAGCTACCGGGTGCGCGGCCACCTGATGGCGGACACCGATCCGCTGGAGTATCGCCAGCGCCGTCACCCGGACCTGGATGTCACCACCCACGGCCTGACTCTGTGGGATCTCGACCGCTCGTTCGCCACCGGCGGCTTCGGCGGCAAGCCCTTCCTGCCGCTGCGCAAGATCCTGGGCATCCTGCGTGACTCCTACTGCCGCGGCATCGGCGTGGAGTACATGCACATCACCGATCCCGAGCAGCGCAAGTGGATCCAGGAGAAGGTCGAGGTGGGCTACGCCAAAATCTCGGCTGAGGAACAGAAGCGAATCCTGCGCCGGCTCAACGCCGCGGAGGCCTTCGAGACCTTCCTGCAGACGAAGTTTGTCGGCCAGAAGCGGTTCTCCCTGGAGGGCGGCGAATCGGTCATCGCTCTGCTGGACCGCATCCTCTCCCGCGCCGCCGAGGACGGCCTCGACGAGGCCTGCATCGGTATGCCGCACCGTGGCCGCCTCAATGTGCTCGCCAATATCGCCGGCAAGTCCCCCGGCAAGATCTTCCGCGAGTTCGAGGGCACGCAGGACCCCAAGTCCGTCCAGGGCTCCGGTGACGTGAAGTACCACCTGGGCACCGAGGGCGTCTTCACCGCCGAGTCCGGCAAGACCACCAAGGTCTACCTGGCCGCCAACCCCTCCCACCTCGAGGCGGTCAACCCCGTCCTGGAGGGCATTGCCCGAGCAAAGCAGGACCGGATCGACCTCGGTGGCGAGGACTTCACCGTGCTGCCGATCCTCATGCACGGCGACGCGGCATTCGCCGGCCAGGGCGTGGTCGCCGAGACGCTCAACCTCTCCCAGCTGCGCGGCTACCGCACCGGCGGCACCGTGCACGTCGTGGTGAACAACCAGGTGGGCTTCACCACCGCCCCGAGCAGCTCGCGCAGCAGCCTCTACTGCACCGATGTCGCCAAGATGGTCCAGGCGCCGATCTTCCACGTCAACGGGGACGATCCGGAGGCGTGCGTGCGGGTGGCGGAGCTGGCATACGAGTTCCGTCAGGCGTTCAACAAGGACGTCGTCATCGACATGGTCTGCTACCGCCGGCGCGGGCACAACGAGGGTGACGACCCGTCGATGACCCAGCCGCTGATGTACAAGCTGATCGAGGCCAAGCGCAGCGTCCGCAAGCTCTACACCGAGAGCCTCATCGGCCGCGGTGACATCTCCGCCGAGGACGCCGACGCGGCGATGCGCGACTACCAGGCGCAGTTGGAGCGGGTCTTCGTGGAGACCAAGGAGGCACTCAAGGCCTCCGAAGGTCCCAGCAATGAGACCACCGCTACCGGCGAAGAAGCCCGCGCTGGCCTGGAGAAGCCGGCCGCTCAGGCGGATGACGCGCCCCGTCGTTCGGCGGACGAGACCGCGATCAGCACCGAGATGCTGCAGCGGATCGGCGATGTGCACCTGGAGGCGCCCGAGGGCTTCACCGTGCACCCCAAGCTCGCGCAGCTCATGGAGAAGCGCGCCAGCTCGGTGCGCGAGGGCGGCATCGACTGGGGCATGGGCGAGCTCATCGCCTTCGGCTCGCTGCTCATGGAGCAGACCCCCGTGCGCATCTCCGGTCAGGACACCCGCCGCGGCACCTTCGTGCAGCGGCATGCGGTGCTCATCGACAAGCAGAATGCGCAGGAGTGGACCCCGCTGCGCTATCTGTCGCCGGACCAGGCGAAGCTGTGGATCTACGACTCGCTGCTCTCGGAGTATGCGGCGATGGGCTTCGAATACGGCTACTCCGTCGAGCGGCCCGACGCCCTGGTGCTGTGGGAGGCGCAGTTTGGTGACTTCGCCGATGGCGCGCAGACGATCATCGACGAGTTCATCTCCTCCTCGGAGCAGAAGTGGAGCCAGAACAGCTCGGTCGTGCTCCTGCTGCCGCATGGCTACGAGGGCCAGGGCCCGGACCACTCCTCCGCCCGCATCGAGCGCTTCCTGCAGCTGTGCGCCGAGGACAATATGACGGTCGCCTATCCCTCCACTCCGGCGTCCTATTTCCACCTGCTGCGTCGCCAGGCGTATGCCCGTCCCCGCCGCCCGTTGATCGTCTTCACCCCCAAGTCGATGCTGCGGCTCAAGGCCGCGGCTTCGGCCCCGGAGGACTTCACGACCGGCACCTTCCGCCCGGTGCTCCCGGACCGGATCGAGCTGGACAAGTCGGCGGTCGACCGGGTGCTGCTTGCCTCCGGCAAGGTGGTCTACGAACTGGAGGCCGAGCGCGACAAGCGCGGCGACACCCGCACCGCGATCCTGCGCCTGGAGCAGCTCTACCCGCTGGCCGACGCCGAGATCGCCGAGGCGCTGGGCGCCTACCCCAACGCCGAGCTGGTGCTGGTCCAGGACGAGCCGAAGAACCAGGGTGCCTACCCCTTCCTCGCGCTCAACCTGCCCGAGGCCCTGGCCGAGCGCGGGTATGAGCGGCCGCTGCGCGTCGTGTGCCGGCCGGCCTCGGCCTCCCCGGCCAGCGGCTCGTCGAAGAAGCACGCCGCGGAGCAGGAGACCCTGCTGAGCGCCGCCTTCGATCGCTGACGGACAGCCGATGTATTTCACCGACCGCGGTATCGAGGAGCTCGAGAGCCGGCGTGGCGACGAGGAGGTCACCCTCGCCTGGGTGGCCGACCAATTGCGCACCTTCGTCGACGAGCACCCCGAGTTCGAGGTGCCGGTGGAACGGCTGGCGGCCTGGCTGGCGCGCCTCGACGACCCCTTGGCCGACGAGGAGTAGGCGTCAGTCGGACGCGGCCTGTGCGTCCGATGTGGCCTGTGCGTCCGATGTGATCGTGGCGTCCGGTGTGGGCCCCGCGGCCGGTCCCGTCTCCCCGGCGGGGCCGGCCGCAGCCACGATCGCATCGAGCGCCGGCAGGAGCACTCGCTCCATCTGCTCGTATGCCGCGAGCTCACGCCTATACGGGTCCGGGATGTCGCGACCGGTCACCGACCCGCGGTGCATGGCTGCCGCACGAATGGCGGCGCGCCAGGCGTCGGGATCGGCGCCGACCCGCGGTGCGGCCGCGATCAACTCGGCGAACTCGGTGAGCAGGTAGGTCCGTTTGAGCGCGGCGGGCACGGCGGCCAACACCGCCTGGCGATGCTCGCGGGTGGCGGTGAGCACCAGGTCGGCGTCCCGGATCAGCTGTTCGGTGAGGAAGCGGCCTTCGTGCCGGTCGATGTCGAGCCCATGCCGGGCGCCCAGGGCGCGGACCTCGCGGGGCACCCGGAGTTGGTCGTGCCAGCCGGTCCCGGCGCTGCTCACCGCGAAGGCGCCGGGGGCGACCCGCGCCATTCCCGCCCGCAGGTAGGACGCGGCGAATGCCGACCGGCAGATATTGCCGGTGCACACGACGAGGACCCGGAGCGGGGTCACCGCCTGCACGTTCACCGGGTGTAGTCGTCCTCGAGGCGGACGATGTCGTCCTCGTCGAAATGCCCGAAGGCGATCTCCAGGATGCTGCCCTCGTCCTCGCCGGAGTTGGCGAGTCGGTGCTGCGCGCCGGCGGGAATCCACGCGGTGTCCCCCGGAGCCGCGGTCCAGGTGCGCTCCCCGACGGTGATCTCCAGGCTGCCGGTGAGCACCCGCCAGAACTCCCCGCGCTGATCATGCGTCTGCAGGGAGAGCCGGTGCCCGGGGGAGACGGTGATGATCTTGACCGTGCTGGGGCGGTTGGCCACCAACTGCTCGAAGCGACCCCACGGGCGCTCCTCGACGAAGGAGTCTTGGCGGGGGTCGGAGTCAGTCATCGATCCTCGTTGGCGCGGTGCTCGGGTCCGGCCGAGGGCGCACGGCGCGGATGGAAAAGGTCAGTCTACCGGCAGGTTCTCCGCCACTCCGGCGACCGCGCCCGCCACCGCGGGTGCCACCCGCGGATCGAAGACGCTGGGCACCACCTGATCCGGGGTCGGCTCATCGACCAGGCCGGCGATGGCGTGGGCCGCCGCGAGCTTCATCGCCTCGGTGATCTGGCCGGCCCCGCTGTCCAGGGCGCCCCGGAAGATCCCCGGGAACGCCAGGACATTGTTGATCTGGTTGGGGAAATCCGAGCGGCCGGTGGCGACGACCGCGGCATACCGGCCGGCGATCTCGGGGTGGATCTCCGGCGTCGGGTTCGCTAGGGCAAAGACGATGGCCCCGGGGGCCATGGTCGCGACATACGCCTCGGGGATGGTGCCACCGCTGACCCCGACGAAAACGTCGGCACCGGCCAGGGCCTCGGCGATGCCGCCGACGAGGCCGCGCGGATTGGTGAGCGCGGCGAGCTCGGCCTTGTGGGCGGGCATACCGGCGCGCTGCGTGCTGAGAATGCCCTGGGAGTCGAGGACCACCACATCCGGTATGCCGCTGGCCACCAGCAACCGGGAGACGGCGACGCCGGCCGCGCCCGCGCCATTGACCACCACGCGCAGGCTGCCCAGGTCCCGGCCAACGACCCGGGCCGCGTTGAGCAGGCCCGCGAGGACCACGATCGCGGTGCCGTGCTGGTCGTCGTGGAAGACCGGGATGTCGAGCCGCGCGTTGAGCCGCGCCTCGATCTCGAAGCAGCGCGGCGCGGAGATGTCCTCCAGGTTGATCCCGCCGAATGAGGGCGCCAACCGGGCGATGGCCTCGACGAGTTCGTCCACGGTGCCGGTCTCCAGACACAGCGGCACCGCATCGAGCCCGCCGAACTCCTTGAAGAGCACCGCCTTGCCCTCCATCACCGGCAGCGCAGCCAGCGGGCCGATATTGCCCAGACCGAGCACGGCCGTGCCGTCACTGATCACCGCGACCGTATGCCGGATGCCCGTGTACCGCCCCGCCAGGCTCGGGTCCGCGGCGATCGCCTCGCTCACCCGGGCCACCCCAGGGGTATAGAGCAGCGACAGGTCATCGCGGCCGACGAGCGGCTTGGTGGAGACCACGGCGAGCTTGCCGCCCTCGTGGGCGGGGAAGGCGGGATGGCTCAGGTCGACGCCGGCGGCGCCGGCGGCCGGGCGGGAACGGTCGGCGGGCAAGGAGGACATGGGCGACTCCGATGCATTGGGGCTCAGGGTGCGCTGGGGCTCAGGGTGCGATGTGGCTCAAGTGCGATGGCTCAGTGCAGACCTGTTCCGCGCCGGTGGGTAAGGGCGACGGGCGGCCGCTGGGGCTGGCGGTGACCGTAGGTTAGGCATCGTGTCATACCGATTGCCCCCTCTCGCGGTGGCCCGGGTGCGTGGCCGGTCGATGGCGCCGACGCTCGCCGATGGCGACCTGCTGCTGGTATGCCGCACCCGTCGCCCCCGCTCGGGCCACATCGCCGTGGTCCGGCTGCCACCGGATGCGGATGGCGCGCCGCGACCACTCGCAGTCAAACGGGTCACCGGCCCGGATCCGGCCGACGCGAGTTGCTGGTGGGTGGAGCGGGACAATCCCGCCGAGGGCGTGGACAGCTGGCTGGTGGGCTCGCTGGCCGCCGCGGACATCTTGGCGCATGCCGTCTTGCGAATCTGGCCCCGCCCCGGCCGCATCCGCCGGACAACGGACTAGGTTGGAGGGGTCGACGGCCGGCAACGGCCGTCCCCTGACCGCGACCAGAGAGGTTCCCATGTTCCGCGCACTCTTCACCCCCGTCCCGGTGAGCGCTCACTGCGACCTGCCCTGCGGGGTCTACGACCCGGCCCAGGCCCGCATCGAGGGGGAGTCGATCAAGGCCATCTGCAAGAAGGTCGCCGACAACGACGACCCCGACTTCCGCACCCGCGCCACCATCATCAAGGAGCAGCGCTCCGAGCTGGTCAAGCACCACCTGTGGGTGCTGTGGACCGACTACTTCAAGCCCGAGCACTTCGAGAAGTACCCGCAGCTGCACTCGACCTTCAACCAGGCGACCAAGCTCGCCGGTGCCACCGGCACCAAGGGCGCCTTCGACGAGGCCAAGGCGGACGAACTGCTGGCCAAGATCGACGAGATCGCGACCATTTTCGCGGAGACCAAGAAGGCCTAACCTCTCCTGCAGAGTTGACCGGTGCGGCGGCGCCGGCTCCGACGCGGACGCTACGGCGCCTGGGTCAGGGCCGGCGCCGTTGTGCTGGTTCGGTGACCCGGGTCAGCGCGTCGACCACCGCCGGGTCGTAGTCATAGCCCAACCCCAGGTGGATGCGCTCCAGCGCCCGACCCCGGCTCGAGGGCCGCCCGTGCGTGAGATCGTCATACGCATTGACGACCTTGAGGATGCGCCCGGTGATCGGGATGGCTTCGCCATATTCGCGCATCTGCCGGAAGTGCGCCTGGCTGCCATGCAGGGCGTGTAGGACCTCGGTGGCGATGCCCGCGCGACGTGCGATGGCCTCGGACTCCTGCGCCACCCAGGCCTGCTCTGCCGGCGCCGCCAGCAGGGTTGCTCCATCCGGGATCGGCTCGGGCAAGGTCACCTGGCCGACGTCGTGAACCAGGGCGGCGCTCTGCACGGTGGCCAACTCGGCCGGGCCGAGCCCTAGCTCCTCCCCTACCCGCACCGAGAGCCGGGACACCCGGCGCGCGTGACCGTGGACGGTATGCCCGGTTTCCTCCGTCAGGCGGCCGAAAGCCGTGGTGAGTTGGGAGTTCATCACCTCCAGGCGCCGGGTACGCCGCAGGCCGACCACGGCCAGTGCGATCGGCCACAAGAAGAGCGGAACCGCGAGCGCACCCACCGCGGGCGCACAGACCGCGATCAGCGCACCGGCGTTGATCATGATCGCGCCGACGGCGCCGGAGCGCGCCAGATCCTCCCGTGCCAAGGTCAGGAAGGGGATGCGCCAGGTGCGATCCCGGGTGGCGGTCCACAGCCCAAGTTCGACCACCACGCCGGCCAGCGCGACCAAGGCGACCACCGCCGCCGCCAGCCAGGTCGCCCACTGGGCCGTGTGCCACCAGCCGAAGAGGTCATGGCCCCGGATCGGCACCCGGGCCAGGGCGGCGCTGAGGCTCACGCCGATGAGCCGGGAGGCCGTGTCCACCAGCCCGATGCCTAACCCCGCCAGCGCCCGTGCGGTCAAGGCAGCCAGGCAGACCAACCCGATGCTCATCACGGCTTCACTCAGGCGCAACCCGTGGCCGGCGGGGCCGATGGGGGCGAGCACCAGACCCATCGCGCTGGCGGTAGATACCGGCGCCAGCAGCCGGTCGCTGCTGCGCACCCGGGCCAACTCCCCCGCGAATACGAAGGCGAGGGCCACCAGGACGAATGCGGAGTGGGCGAGGGTGAGATCGGCCCCGGCGCGCACCCACTGCACGCCCGCCGCGACCAGGAGCAGCCCGGCCGCCAGTGGCAGCCCGACGCGTCGCCAGAGCCGGCGCCTCACGGCCGGCTATCCGCGCTGACGACCTGATGGCTGGTGGGCGCCTGCCGGGACACCATTCGGCCCAGCGCGGCAACCACGGTGGCGTCGAACTGCCCGGGCACCCCCTCGGCCACCACCTGGAATGCCGCGACGTCTGCGTCCGGCGAGTCCGGGCGGGCGAGGCGCTCACGGGCATACCGATCGGCGACGGCAACGATCTCGCGCACCCGGCCGGTGGTTTCCTGACCGTCGAGCAGGGGCACCACCGGCTCCAGGAAGTCCACGGTGGTGAAGGCCCGGGCCGGATGACGCTCGGGCCCGTCCGGCTCCGGGGGCAGGGCCAGTTCCGAAAGACCAACCAGCGCGCCGGCCAGGGCCACTCGGGTCGCCTCGGTCGGCGCCAGCGCGAGCTCTTCGGCTAGCACCTCGGCGACCCGTTCGACCTCGCGGGAGCGGGCAGCGGACCCGGGATGGCGCGACTCCAGCGCGGCGGAGATCGCCTCCACCGCCTGGAACTGAGCGCGCTCGACTTCGCGCTCGGCGGTGAGCGCCCAGTCGGTGGCGATCAGCGACGGCACCAGGAGCAGGATGCTCAGCGGGCCGCCGCCGGCCGGCACCCACACCACATAAATCAGCAGCGCCAGCACACCCGAGGCGAGATAGGTCGCGCTGCCGGAGCGCACCAGGGTCAGGAACTGGGCCCGGACCGCCTCACCGCGGGAGGCCCAGATGATGCCGGCCATGAAGGCGGCGTTCACGACGAGTTGGGCGAGGTCGGCGGCCAGCAAGGCCAGGGCCACCAGGAGCAGGTCGGCGTTCTCGGAGCCGGCGGGCGTCAGCGGAGATGAGGCGGCGACAACCGCATACGCGACGGCTGCGGCGACTCCGATGGTGGTGCCCATGGCGACGTTGAAGACGACCCGCAGGCTGTCGCCGGAGCGCAGCCGGGCCAAGCCGGCGGCAACCGGCAAGAGACCGATCCCCGCACCGGCGCCGAGCGGGATCGCCGCCAGGACGAGGATCCCCATCAGGCTGAGGTAGATCTTGCGCCGGGTGCTGGCGCGGGGTGGCACGGCGGTGACGAAGGCGACGAGCGTCAGGACCAGCAGGTTGTCCCAGTGTTGGACCGGGCCGATGACCGGTCGCGCGGCGAGGGTGGACAGGGCGGCAACCGCGCAGGTCGCGAGCACGGCGAGACGGGTCCGGACCGTAAAGCGGCGCTCGGTGCGATCGGCGCGGGTGTATCCCGAGGCCGGCGTGATCCCCGTCACCCCACCACGTTACTTGGTGACGACGGTCCACTCCCAGTGCTCGCCGTTGTGACCATTGCCCGGGCCCTTGACGGACTGCGAGGCCGGGCCGGTCGGATCGGCCGAAGCCGAGACGGCGGGGAGGGTTACCGCAGCGGCGGTGACGACCAGGACGGCGGCGAGCTGGCGAAGGTTACGCATGGAATTCTCCGTTCACATTCGGTCGCATGACGGCGGCGAACATCGTAGGCAGTTGGGGCGGGAGGGCTTCCCGCACCACCCGACAGTCGCATCTCAGCGACCCTGCAAGCCAGTCGCCTAGGTATGAAATAATCACCAGGTTCTGTGGGGTGCGTAGGCCCCGGCACCAGCGCCGCGCCCATACGCACCTCGTCCCGATCGTCTGGAGATTTCCCATGAGCAAGCGTGCTCGCAAGCGTCGCGACCGCAAGAAGAAGGGCGCGAACCACGGGCGTAAGCCCAACGCCTGACCTGGGCGTTGACGAAGGGGCCCTGCGATTCGCAGGGCCCCTTCGCTAGTTGCGTAGTCGTTCGCTCGTTGCGTATGCCGATTCAGTCGGTATAGGTGATCTGCACCGTGGTGATGCGCTGCACGATCATCCCGCGCAGGTGGCTGGGCGCGGCCTCCGGCGCGCACGAGCGCCGGACCACGGCCTTGACCATGGTGTCCAAGTCGTACTGCTGCAGGCACTCGGCGCAATGCGCCAGGTGCGAGGCGATTTTGGCGCTGTCGTCGTCACCCATTTCGCCGTCGAGATATTCGAAGACCCGGTGCAGGGCCTCGGAGCAGTCGGCTTCGCTCAGCTCTTGGCTCATGCGTTCGCCTCCTGCTCCTGCGCACCGCCGAAACCCCGTTCCCGGGCGTAATCGGACAGCAGGTCCCGCAGCGCGCGGCGGCCGCGGTGCAGCCGCGACATCACCGTGCCGATGGGAGTGCCCATGATCTCGGCGATCTCCTTGTAGGCGAAGCCCTCGACATCGGCGAAATAGACCGCCAGCCGGAACTCCTCGGGCAACTCCTGCAGCGCCCGCTTCACCTCGCTGTCGGGCAGGTGGTCCAGGGCTTCCACCTCGGCGCTACGCAGGCCGCGCGAGCTGTGCGACTCGGCCCGGGCGAGCTGGTAGTCCTCGATCTCCGCTGAATCCGCCTGCTGCGGCTCGCGCTGCTTCTTGCGGTAGGTGTTGATATAGGTGTTGGTGAGGATGCGGTACATCCACGCCTTGAGGTTCGTCCCCGGCTTGAACTGGTGGAATGCGGCATACGCCTTGGCGTAGGTCTCCTGGACCAGGTCCTCGGCGTCGGCGGGATTGCGCGTGGTGCGCAGGGCGGCCGAATAGAGCTGGTCGAGCAGGGGCATCGCCAGCGCCTCGAACCGGGCCTGACGCTCTTGCGGGGTCTCCGTCGTCACATCGACGTCGGCGAAACGGTCGGCGTCATCCGGCAGCACGGCGGTGGGAGCCTGCGCTGGGGTCTCGCTCGTGGGAGGTGTGACTGTCATCGTCGACCACCCTAGCCCGGGTTCGACTGGCGATGGGGCAGCAAGGACGAGCATCGTGCCTCCGTTTCGGGGGGACCTGGGACCTGCGGGAGAACGATCCCGGGCTGAGGGCTATTCCCAAGCCCCGGCACGCCCGAGCCGCCTGAGCGGGGTCGTGACAGACTTGGGCCGCCCGCCTCAGATCCCCTTTTTGCAGGAGTCGTCGTCGATGCCCGCACCATCCCCTGAGCTCCTCGCGCTGGCCGCGGCGTATGGCGTGGCCACCGACTATTGGGATTGGCAGGGTGAGCACCGCCCGGTGTCCGCGGAGACGATCACCGCGGTGCTCGGGGCGCTGGGCCTGGACCTCTCTTCCCCGCAGAGCGTCGCCGCAGCCCAGGCGGAGGTCGGTCGGGCCGCTTGGCGGCGCACCCTGCCGCCCACGGTGATGAGCCGAGCGGGCTGGACGCCATGGGTGGCGGTGCACGTGCCCCACGGTCGCGCCGTCCAGTTGAGCGCGGAGCTGGAGGACGGGACGCAGGTCTCCATCCGCCAGGTCGATCACTGGGTCGAGCCGCAGACGATCGACGGGGTGGAGATCGGCGAGGCCACCTTCGAGTTGCCCGCGGACCTGCCGCTGGGCTGGCACCGGCTGCGCGCGGATGTGGCAGGGGTGAGCGAACCGGCATACGGGGCGCTGATCGTGACCCCGCAGCGTTTGAGCCTGCCCGGCGGCCTGGAGCGGCAGCGAATGTGGGGGCTGATGACGCAGCTCTACCAACTCCGTTCGCGACAGACCTATGGGGTAGGCGACCTGGCCGATCTCGGGGAACTGGCCACCTGGGGAGCCGCCGAGCTCGGCGCCGACTGGGTGATGGTCAATCCGCTGCACGCGGCCCAGGCCCGCCCACCGATGGAGGCCTCGCCCTATCTGCCGACGACCCGGCGCTTCGTCAACCCGATCTATCTGCGGGTCGAGGACATCCCGGAGGTCGGTTATCTGCCGGCCCAGGTCCGGGCGCAGGTCGCCGCGCTCGCCGAGCAGGGCCAGGCGCTCAATACGGCGGAAACCATCGACCGCGACGCCGCCTGGCGGGTCAAGAGCGCCGCGCTGCGCCTGGTGTATGACGCGGGCCGCAGCCCCCGGCGTGAGCGGGCTTTCGCTGCCTACTGCGAGCGCGAGGGCTCGGGCCTGCTGGACTTCGCGACCTGGTGCGTGCTGACCGGGGAATTCGGCGCGGAATGGCCTGACTGGCCGGCGGAGTATCAGGACCCGCGGGGGGCGGCGGTCACCGCATACCGGGAGCAGCACGGCGCGGATGTCGACTTCTACCGGTGGCTGCAGTGGGTGCTCGAAGAGCAGCTTGCCCAGGCGCAGCGGCTGGCCACCGAGGCCGGTATGTCGTTGGGTGTCGTCCACGACCTGGCCGTCGGGGTGCATCCGCGCGGTGCGGACACCTGGGCGCTGCGCGACGCCTTGGCCCGCGGTATGGACGTGGGCGCGCCCCCGGACCAGTTCAACCAACTGGGCCAGAACTGGAGCCAGCCGCCGTGGCGGCCGGACCGGCTCGCGGAGCTGGGCTACGCGCCATACCGGGACATGCTGCGCACCGTGCTGCGCGACTCCGGCGGCATCCGGGTGGACCACATCATCGGGCTCTTCCGCTTGTGGTGGGTGCCGCAGGGGATGAGCGCGGACCAGGGCACCTATGTGCACTACGACCACGAGGCGCTGATCGGGATTCTGTGTCTGGAGGCGCACCGCGCCGGCGCGGTGGTGATCGGTGAGGACCTCGGGGTGGTGCAGCCGTTCGCGCGCGAATACATGGCCGAGCGCGGCATTCTCGGCACCTCGATCCTGTGGTTCGAGTGGGAGCAGGGGCAGCCGCTCCCGCCGCAGGACTATCGCGAGCTATGCCTGGCCAGCGTGACCACGCACGATCTGCCGCCGACGGCCGGTTATCTGGAGCTGACGCATGTGCAGATCCGCCGCGAACTCGGCCTGCTCACCCGGTCGGTCGAGGTCGAGGAGGCCGCGGAACGCGCGGCGATCGACAAGGTCGCCGCGGCGCTGGCCGCTCGCGGGCTGCCCGCCGATCCCGATGACGTGGAGACCTTCGTGGAATCGCTGCACCGCTATCTGGCGCTGACCCCGGCGCGGATGCTCGGCGTAAGCGTCGCCGATCTGGCCGGCGACCGGCGGGCGGTGAACCAGCCGGGGACGGACAAGGAGTACCCCAACTGGCGGGTGCCGCTGACCGGCCCCGACGGCGAACTGGTCACGCTGGAGCAACTCACCGCGCAGGGGCGCCCCGAGGCGATCACCCGCTGGGTGCGCGACTGAGCCCGGCTTGGCTGGCCTGGGCGGCCCCTGGCCGACCTGGGCGGCCTAGCCGACCTGGGCTACTCCGCCTCGGTGATGGTCATCGGCCCGAGGAACGAGCCATCGTCCGAATCCGACTGTCCCACAGTGGGATCGACGACTTCGGGGGTCACCTCGTGCGGGGTGATCCGGCCGGCGGCGATGTCCTCGGCGTAGTGGCAGGCGACCCGGTGGCTGCGGGGCACGGAGTCGATCTCCACGATCCGCAGGTGCGGGCGTTCGGTGTCACAGCGGGTTTCCTGCCGCCACGGACAGCGAGTATGGAAGCGGCACCCCTTGGGCGGGTTGGCCGGGGAGGGCAGGTCGCCGGTGAGCAGGATCCGCTCGCGGCGGTCTTCGACCAACGGGTCGGGGATGGGGACCGCCGACATCAGGGCCCGCGTGTAGGGGTGCAGCGGGGTGGCGTAGAGGTCGTCTGCCGGCGCTTCCTCGACGATCCCGCCCAGATACATGACGCCAACCCGGTCGCTGATGTGCCGGACCACGGCCAGGTCATGGGCGACGACCAGATAGGTCAGGCCGAACTGCTCCTGGAGGTCCTCGAGGAGGTTGACCACCTGGGCCTGCACGGAGACGTCCAGGGCGGAGACCGGTTCGTCGGCGACGATGAGCTTGGGGTTGACCGACAGGGCGCGAGCAATACCGATCCGTTGCCTCTGGCCGCCGGAGAACTCGTGCGGGTACTTGCTCAGCGAGGCGGCCGGCAGACCGACCGCGCTGAGGAGTTCGCGCAGGCGGGCCTTGGCGGCGGGTCCGTCCTTGGCCAGGCCGTGCGCGTTCATCCCTTCCAGGAGAATGGATTCCACGCTCTGGCGCGGGTCGAGACTGGACAGCGGGTCCTGGAAGACCATCTGCATGTCCTGCCGCTTGCGCCGTAGCTCCTCCCCCTTGAGGCTGGCGATATCGACCCCGTCGAAGATCACCTTGCCGTCAGTCGGCGCCTCCAGGTTGAGGATCGAGCGGCCGAGGGTGGACTTGCCGCATCCGGACTCTCCGACCAACCCATAGGTCTCGCCGGCGCGGATCTGTAGGTCTACCCCGTCGACTGCGAAGACGTGCCCGATGGTCTTGTCGAAGATCACGCCCTTCTTGATCGGGAAGTGCACCTTGACACCCTGGACGTCCAGCAGCACGTCGCGCTGGCGTGCCTCGGTGGGCCGGGCAGCGCTCGTCGCGGTACTCATCGCCCACCTCCGATCGGGTTGTGGCAGCGCAAGGCGCGGGGGCCGTCCTCCACGAGTTGGGGGGTGACCGAACGGCATACGTCAATGGGCTGGCTGCAGCGCGGAGCGAAGGCGCACGCCGAATCCCACGGCAGGTTGTCGGCCACCGAGCCCGGTATGGGGTGCAGCGGCTCCCCGCGCGCGCCGTCCAGGCGCGGTATGGAGTTGAGCAGCCCGTGCGTGTAGGGGTGGCGCGGCGCGGCGAAGAGGTCGTGGCGCAGGCCGCGCTCCACGATCCGCCCGCCATACATGACGTTGACCTCGTCGCACAGGCCGGCGACCACGCCCAGGTCGTGGGTGATCATGATGAGCGCGGTCCCGCTGTCGCGCACCAGATCCCGCAGCAGGGTGAGGATCTGGGCCTGGATGGTGACATCGAGCGCGGTGGTGGGTTCGTCGGCGATCAGCAGACGCGGCTCGCAGGCCAGCGCCATGGCGATCAGCGCCCGCTGGCGCATGCCGCCGGAGAGCTGGTGGGGGTAGTCCTTCAGGCGCCGGTCGGGGTCGGGGATGCCGACCTTGTCGAGCATCTCCCGGGCCTTGGGCATGGCGGCCTTGCGAGAGAGCTGCTTGTGCCGTTCCAGCACCTCGGTGACCTGGACGCCGATAGGCACCACCGGATTCAGCGATGACAGCGGATCCTGGAAGATCATCCCCAGCTCCCGGCCCCGCAGATCGCGCATCGCGCGGGAGTCGAGGCCGAGCAGGTCGGTGCCGTCGAACTCGGCGACCCCGGAGACCCGGTTGCCGCGCTTGGGCAGCAGCCCCATCAGCGCGAGCGAGGTGACCGATTTGCCACTGCCGGACTCACCGACGATGCCCACCGTCTGCCCGGGGCGCACCTCGAAGCTCACGCCGTCGACGGCGGTGAACGGCTGCTCGCCGTGCCGGGTGAACTCCACCTTGAGGTCGCGGACCGCGAGCAGGGGCGCGCCGGACGCATTGTCGTGGCCGTATGCCCGGTCCTGGGCGATGGTGCTCATCGGGTCACCTCCGCGTCTTGGGGTCGAGGGCCTCGCGCAGGGACTCCCCCATCAGGGTGAAGCCGAAGGCCACGAGGATGATGCAGGCCGCCGGATAGAAGGCCAGGTGGGGGTGGTCGGACAGGAAGTCCTGCGCCGCGCCGAGCATCTGGCCCCATTCCGGGCGGCGGTCGTCGGGATTGCCGAGACCGAGGAAGGACAGCGCTGCCGCGTCGATGACTGCGGTGGCCAGGACCAGCGTCGCCTGGACGATCACCGGGCCCAGCGAGTTGGGCAGCATATGCCGGAAGACGATCGGGCCGGGCTTGACACCGAGGGAGCGGGCGGCGAGCACATGGTCGCTATTGCGCTGGGCGAGCATGGAGCCGCGCAGCAGCCGGGCGAAGATCGGCATATAGGTCACCGCGATCGCCACGATCACCGTCCACTGGCTCGGCTTGGGCGCCAAAGCGGCGATGGAGACTGCCAGCAGCAGGGACGGGATTGAGAGCAGCACGTCCACGGCCCGCATCACCAGGGAGTCCACCCAACCACCGAAGGCTCCGGCCAGGGTGCCCAGGGCGACGCCGCCGGCCATCGAGATCACGGTGGCGAAGACACCGACGATGAGCGTCTGCTGGCTGCCGACGATGAGCCGAGAGAGCAGGTCGCGGCCGCGGTTGTCCGCCCCCAGCGGGAAGCCGTCTTCCGGTCCGGGGACCGGATTGCTTTGCGGGCGAACCTTGTCCAGCAGATAGCCGACGGCCGGGTCGTGCGGGGCGAGCAGGTTGGCGAAGGCGGCGACCAGGATGAAGATCAACGTGATGGTCGCGCCGATAAGGAAGATCCGGTCGCGGCGCAGGCGCTTCCAGGCGCTGGCGATGAGGGACACGCCGGGCTTCTCGTCGATCGCGCCGGCCTCGGCCGTGGTCGCGGCGAGCGCGTCGACCTTGGCCTTGCGGCGGGCGCCGGGCAGCCGGGAGCCGCGGCCCGGTGGGACATCGGGCGGGTTCTGGTCGGGCGCGTTCTGGCCGGGTGCGTTCTGCTCGGTGCTCACGATCAGCTCACCTCGTCCGGACTCGGGGGTCGATGACGGCATAGAGGACATCCACCAACAGGTTGACCAGCACGAATACCGCGGCGGCAGCGATGATCAGGACCTGCAGCACGCTGTAGTCGCGGTTCTCGAAGGCGAGTTTGAGGGCCTCGCCGATGCCGCCGAAGGAAAACACGGTCTCGGTGAGCACCGCCCCGGCGAGCAAGCCACCGATCTGCAGACCGATGGTGGTGGTCACCGGCAGCAGGGCATTGCGCAGCACGTGCCGGCCGCGGATGACGCGGCTGGTCAGACCCTTGGACTCCGCGGTGCGCACGAAGTCCTCATCGAGCACCTCCAGCACGGAGGCCCGGGTGATCCGGAAGATCACCGCAAACGGGATGGTCGCCAGCGCCACGGCCGGCAGGATCAGGTGTTTGAGGGCATCCCAGGCCGCATCCCATTCCCGGGTGAGCAGGCCGTCCAGGACGAAGAAGCCGGTGACCCGGGTGGCGTCGATATTGGGGCTCTGCCGGCCGGAGACGGGCAACCAGCCGAGTTTGACCGCGAAGAAGTACTTGAGCACGAAGGCGAGGAAGAAGACCGGGACCGCGACGCCGATGAGCGAGCCCATGACGCTGAGGTTGTCGAAGATCGTGGCGCGGCGGCGTGCGGCGAGATAGCCCAGCGGGATGCCCAATGCCACCGCGAGGAGCAGCGCACACAGGCTCAACTCGATGGTGGCGGGGAAGCGCGCCAGGAAGATGTCGAAGGCATCCTTGCCGGGCAGCACCCCGGTGGAGACGCCGAAGTTGCCGGTCGCGGCGCGCTTGAGATAGGTCCAGTACTGGACATAGAGCGGCTGGTCGAGACCGAACGCCTTCTCCAGGGCGGCGCGCTTCTCGGGGGTGGCGCGTTCGCCGAGCATCGCGGAGACGGTGCCGCCGGGCAGCGAGCGCAGCCAGGCGAAGATCAGCACGGAGAGCACGAGGATGACGCCGACGAGTTGGACCAGGCGTCGAATGATGAACCGCAGCATTGCACCTCACCTCACGGGGAGTCGGCCGGACGGGCAAGGGAGCGGCCCGCCCCGGCGACCTGCGCCGGGGCGGGCGGACCCCATACCTCAGCTCTTGGAGAGGCTGACGGTGTCGAACATCTCCGCGGTGAGCGGGCTCGGGGTGAGCCCGTCGACGCCCTTGCCGACGACCAGGGCTGGCGGGCTGTGGCTGATCGGCAGACCCGGGAGGTACTCCTCCATGATCTTCTTGTTCACGGCCTCGTATGCCGTGGTGCGCTCGGCCTCGTCCACGATCGCGTTGGCGTCCGCGAGGTCCTTGGACAGCGGCTTGCCATAGTCGGCAGCCCAGGTGTGGAAGTCGTTGACGTCATCGGCGAAGAAGGTGCCGATGAAGTTGTTGGCCGAGTTGTAGTCACCGGTCCAGCCCAGCAGCCAGGCGTCGAAGAGGCCGTTGTCGACCCCGTCGAGATAGCCACCATTCCACGGCTTGGTGACGACGTTGACCTTGATGCCGACCGCTTCGAGGTCCGCGCGCAGGGCGTCGTGGATCTTCTGCGGGTCCGGCATATAGGGCCGGGAGACCTCGGAGGGATAGGCGAAGGTCAACTCCATACCCTCGGCGCCGGCTTCCTTGAGCAACTGCTGGGCCTTGGCCTTGTCGTAGGCGTAGGGCTCCAGGGAGGTGTTGTAGCCGGCGACGGTGTCGGGCATAAACTGGGTGGCGACCTTGGCGCCCTCGGGCAGCTGGGTCTGCACCAGCTGGTCGCGGTTGAGGGCGTAGTAGAGCGCCTGGCGGACCTTGAGGTCCTTGAGCTTGGGGTTCTTTTCCGGGTTCAGACCCACGTAGAGGATGTTGAACGCGGGCCGGATGAGGACTTGGTTGCCGGCGTCCTCCAGCCCCTTCCAGTCCACCGGGTTGGGCAGGTCGTAGGCGCTGATGCTGCCGGCCTCGAGTTCCTGGCGGCGGGTGGGCTCATCGGGGATGATCCGGAAGACGATCTTGTCGCTCTTGGCCTTCTCGCCCCAGAAGTCGTCGTTGCGCACCAGGGTGATGGTCTTGTTGGCCTCGTCGTACTTCTCGAGCTTGTACGGACCGGTGCCGACCGGAGCCATGGCGTATGCCGGGTACTTGAAGCCCTCGCCCTCCTTGCTGACGTTGTTGGCGTCGCCGTCCTTGAGCGCCTTGGGGCTCTGCATGGAGAAGGACTCCAGCGTCAGCATGATCGGGAAGTCGGGGCTGAACTTGGTGAGGGTGAGCTCGGCGGTGGCGTCGTCCTTGGCCGCGCAGCTCTTGTAGATGCCCTCGTTCTCGGTGCCGACGTCCTTCTTGAAGCCGAGCATCGTGGTCGCCCAGTACTCGGCCGGGCCGGCGGCCGCGATCTCGTTCTGGTCAAACATGCGCTCGAAGTTGGCGCAGACGGCGGCCGCGTTGAAGACCTCGCCGTCGGTGAACTTCACGCCTTGGCGCAGCTTGAAGGTCCAGACCAGACCGTCGTCGCTGGACTCCCAGCTCTCGGCGAGTTCGGGCTGCGCTTCGGCGCTGCCGGGCTTGATGCCGAGCAGGCCCTGGAAGATCTGCCGGGTGACTCGGAAGGATTCACCGTCGCTGGCGTAATAGGGGTCGAACACCTCGGGGGCGCCCGCGGCGCCGAAGGTGAAGGTGTCGCTGCCGCTGCCGCCGCCGCTGCTCGACCCCGCGGAACCGGAGGCGGTGGACGGGCTATCGGTGGTCGTGCGGTCGGACTGGGCACAGCCGGCCAGTCCGAGGGTCACGGCGCCGGCGAGGGCGACCGGAGTGGTCAGTCGCTTGAGCTTCAATGCGCTACCTCTGCTCCTTCTTGAGTGCATCCGGACCGGGCGAGACACCCGGGCTGGAACCGATCCGTCCGGCGGGAGCACGCGCTGGGTCCCGGGGGCGGGCAGCTCGCGCGCTCAACGTCGAACGCTGGATGCACCATAAACCGCGGCGCCGACAGCCGCTCGGCCACTGCGGGGGTTCGTTACCGAAGGGAGACGCGCGCCGGGGTGCGACGGGCGGGCGGCATACGGCCCCGGGGTGGGTTCAGCTGCGGTCGCGCAGAGTTGGGAAAAGGCGGAAGACGGCATCCAGGTCGTCGGCCACCGGCAGGCGTTCCAGGCCGGCGTCGAGGGATTCCGCGGCGGCCTCCACATCGCTGACCATGTCCTGGCCCAGGTGACGGAACTGCAGGAAGGCGGGTTCCTTGGAGTAGACGATCGCCGGGCGGGTGTGGTGGACCTTGGTGTGGTCGCCGTCCGGGGGCAGGCGCACGGTGTCGGTGGCGGCGACATAGTCACCGATGTAAGCCAGCCCCTGGGCACCGAAGACCCGGCGCACCACGTGCGGGGTGCCGACCTTGCCGTTGCGGTAGCCCGCGGCATAGCCGAGGGCGAGGCTGACGGCGCGGTTGTATTCGCTCGCGGTGGCGAAGGCGGCGAGTTCGTCCAGGTAGGTCGCGGCGAGCAGGTCGTCGTCGTCGAGGCGGAAGCGCACCACGGTGCGGTCCTGGCCCGGGCGCTTGGCGAGTTCTTTGATGGTCTCGTCGACGATGGTCTTGCTGGTGCCCTCCACGAGTAGCAGCACCGGGTACTTCTGCGCGGCGGCCTGGAGCCGGTCCTGATACTCCTGCGGCATCTCCTTGGAGTAGCGCACGATGTGGCGGTAGTCGTGGTTGTCGGCCATCTGCTGCAGGATCGGCACCGACAGCTCCAGGAAGATGTCGCAGCGCGGGTCCATGCGCTCGGCGCTGTAGAGCTGGTTGAGATAGAAGTCGGCGTCCGCGGCGTGGTTGCGGGTGAGCTTCCAGGAGCGGCTCTTGGTGTCGTAGAGACTGAACCGGGTCACCCCGACGAAGAGCGGCGGGCAAGTGGTCAACTCCGCGGGCCGAGGCCCGGCCATCGCCGACTCCCGGCGCTGGGCCACCGCGGTCCGTGCCTTGCGCACCGTCCGCACCGCCGCCGGCGGCGCCACCTTCCGGATTTCGCCCCGGATCCGCTTGGCTGCCCCGCGTGCCGTCACCATGGCTGGCACCCTACCCGCCACTCCGTATGCCGGGGCCCGCGCGCGACCGCCGTCACCCTTGCTCTGGACCACGCGGCATACACCGGTCACGGCGGCGTCAAGCCTTCCCGAGGGGGGAAGGTCCGGTCCACAGACTCACCGGTACACATCGCGACGGTGGTCAATGCGTAGGACGATGACTTCCCGGGCCTCGTCGTCGATGCGGTAAAGCACTCGGTAGGTGCCGCGTCGGGCTGACCAAACGCCGGCCAACTCCCGGCGCAACTCTTTGCCGACGCGGTGGGGGTTGTCGACCAAGGGGCCGGCCATGAACTCGATGACCGCGGCAGCAACGTACTCAGGGAGACTGGCCTGCACGGACCTGACCGCGGGTGGCGTGAGCACCAGCTCGTAGCTCATTCCCGCAGGCGGCGCACGGCATCGACCCCGCGCACGACCTCACCCGCAGCCAGCGCCGTCTCTGCTTCTTTCAGGTCAGCCATGGCCTGGGGGTCCGACAGGACGTCCAGAGTCTCCTCCAGCGCCGACAGGTCGGCGGGATTGATGAGCACGGCGACGGGGCGACCATTCCGCGTGACGGTGACCCGTTCATGGTGCAACTCGACTCGGTCAACCACTTCGCTGAAGTGGTCGCGTACTTCCCGCAGGGCCTCCGTGCTCATGGACACAATTGTGGCCGAGGGCGGCGCACGGTCAAGGACTACCGCCACCAACAGTAAAGAGCAGCCCAAGACACGGTAAAGATTTGTCCAAGTTTTCCGAAGAGCCTGTGGATAAGCCGCATTCCGGGTGCGGGTTTCGGCTGACTCCCCTAGCGTCCTATGCCACGAGTCACGTAGGAGTGCTCGTCAGGCATCGCAAAGAGGTCCGCCTATGGACGCAGTCGCACTCATCGAGGTCGACGTACGGGAGCATATTCGCCGCTCCGAACTCGATCCGATACTCGATGTGGCCGAGATTCGTCGCGTGGTCAGCGACGCAGTTGCCGACTACGACGACCGCTCCATACGTGGCTCGCTGCCGCGCCTGGGTGATCTCGATGCCGCGACGCGCGCGATTCTCGATTCGGTCGCCGGTTATGGACCACTGCAGCAATACCTCGATGACCCGCAGATTGAGGAGATCTGGGTTAACGAACCCTGGCGGGTCTTCGTCGCCCGCAACGGAATCGCCGAACTCACCCCGACGATCCTCACCGACGACGACGTCCGTGACCTGGTCGAACGTATGCTGCGGACCTCCGGCCGCCGCATCGACCTGTCCTCCCCGTTCGTCGACGCGGTGCTCCCCGACGGCAGCCGGCTCCATGTGGTGATTCCTGACATCACCCGCAAGCACTGGTTCGTAAATATCAGAAAGTTTGTGGCAAAGGCGGACTCGCTGGACGACCTGGTCCGCCTTGGCACGCTTACCCCGGAAGCCACGCGCTTCCTCGAAGCCGCGGTGGTTTCCGGGCTCAACATCTTGGTCGCCGGGGGAACACAGGCGGGCAAAACGACCCTACTCAACTGCCTGGCCTCGGCCATTCCTCCGCGCGAACGCATCGTCACGTGCGAGGAAGTCTTCGAAATGAAGATCTCCCAAAGAGACGTAGCTGCGATGCAGTGCCGGCAACCCAGCCTTGAGGGTAGCGGGGAGGTACCGCTACGGCGGCTGGTCAAGGAGGCCCTGCGTATGCGGCCCTCCCGCATCATCGTCGGTGAGGTCCGGCAAGCAGAGAGCCTGGACCTGCTGATTGCACTCAATTCCGGCCTGCCCGGGATGGCGACTTTGCACGCGAATAGCGCCCGCGAAGCCATCGTCAAGATGTGTACGCTCCCGCTGCTGGCCGGGGAAAACGTGGGCAGCCGGTTCGTGGTACCCACGGTCGCATCGTCGATCGATCTCGTGGTGCACACCGGGCTGGATCGGGACGGGGTCCGGCGGGTGCGGGAGATCGCGGCGGTGCCCGGGCGCTGCGAGGGCGACGTCGTGGAGATGGCCGACATCTTCGTGCGCCGGCGCGGAGAACTCCTGCGTAGCGATGGGTTCCCGCCGCACGAGGACCGGTTTGAGGCGGCCGGTTACGACCTCGGCACGCTATTGCGGAAGCCGGACTGAGATGCCACCCATCGTCACCGGCTTCATCCTCGGGGTGGGCCTCTTCCTCATTTGGTGGTCCTTCTGGACTCCGGATGAGGAACCCGCGGGTGCCGCCGCGCGGGGGCCGAGCCGGATGGATCGTCTCGCCGATCAACTGGTGCAGGCCGGGTACCCATCGGTCGGCCCCCGAGCGCTGATTACCGCCTGTGTGGTGGCCGGCCTCGGTGTCCTGGTGCTCGTCGTTGGCCTGGTGCGGGTGTTGTCCATCGCCATCTGTTTCGCTGCTAGCGCGGCATATGCGCCGATGGCCCTGGTGAAGTCCCGGGCGCGCAAGCGTCGCTCGGCGTTGCGCGACCTGTGGCCAGACGCGGTGGACAATATCTCCTCTGGCGTGCGGGCTGGTTTGGCACTGCCGGAATCGTTGTCGCAGTTGGCGATCCGCGGCCCGGTGCCCTTGCGGCCGGCGTTCGCGCGATTCGCCGAGGACTACCGGGTGACGGGCCGTTTCAACGACAGCTTGGACAACCTGAAGGAGAATCTCGCCGACCCCGTCGGAGACCGCCTGGTCGAGGCGCTGCGGATGGCGCGCGAAGTCGGCGGCAGCGATCTCGGCCGCCTCTTGCGCACGCTCTCCGGGTTCCTGCGGGAGGACGCCCATACCCGGGCCGAGCTGGAGACCCGCCAATCGTGGACCGTGAATGCGGCTCGGCTCGCCGTCGCGGCCCCTTGGATTGTTTTGGCGCTCATGTGTTCTCGACCAGAGGCCGTTTCGGCCTATTCGACCCGCACCGGCGCACTGGTCCTCGCCGCCGGCGGCCTGTGCACAGTGGTCGCCTACCGCATCATGGTGCGCATCGGCCGCCTCCCCGAGGAAGACCGGGTGCTGCGATGAACCCCGTCTTCGAGCTTGGTCCCGGTCGCTGGGGTGGGATCACCGGGTTGCTTTTCGGCCTGGGCCTGCTGATCATCGTCCGCACTTTGGCGGCTCGGCGCCGGCCCACCCTGGCGGCGAGGGTCGCGCCATATCTCGTGGACACCGTCGGGTTCACCCGCCTGCGTCAGCGCGAAGTCCTCACTCCGACAGGGGTTTTAGCCGTCCTGGGACGGCCTATCGTGCGCGACGCTGCCCATCTCGTGGAACGCATCCTCGGTGGCGCGGCCTCGGTTCGCCAACGACTCGTGCGTGCGGGGAAGGCCCCCGATGTGGACCATTTCCGGGCCGAGCAGGTGCTCTATGGGGCCGGTGGCGCGGCGGC
>CAKZIH010000014.1 GCA_936931335.1 uncultured Nostocoides sp.
CGACCGGTAGGCAACGAGCATCACCTCAAAGCCCACCACTCAACGGGGCTCTATCCGGACCTTTGGGAGCCGATCACCGCTCAGGTTCTATCCGCGCGGATGCTACGAGCCTTATGTCCACCTCTGCCTACCGACACGGATGTTGACTTGATCGCGCGAGCTACAGCGGGGCAGGCAAGCGTTTTGGAACTCAAGATGGCCAGGGCTGGGGCGTCCGAGACCACTGTTCGGGATGCCCTGCAGGCCCGCGCCGAGGCGGACGCAGCCGCGGCCGGTGCCAGGGCCGCAGGCCATATGGACCGTGAGTCGGAAAGCCGACTCGAGGCCCGCCTCCTTTCGACGGCCACATCCATCACCACATTGGCCCAACTAGGAGTCTCTGCTGGATCTCGCCCTGGCGAGCACATCTATCACCAGCTCATGGGGCAGGCCGCCAACACGGCTGCCTTGGATACTGACAACCTCTACAACCGCGATCATCGACTAGTGGTCGGGCACCTCTGCACTGTGTCTGATCAGTGTCGGTTCGATTGGGGGACCTCGTGAGCGGGAAATCCGGCGGCGACCGAGCCGCCGTGGCTGCGCGAGACAAGTATCGAGCAACCCGGGAGTCCGAGGCGAGGGTGCTTCTGTTGATCGACGGATTCAGCCGCAAGGGCGACCGCCCTCGAACGCTAGAAGGACGGGTGAAACTGGCTAAGCTCGACTTCCTCCTGCGGTATCCCCGCCACTTGGCGAGTGTGCTGGTGTCACGCGGACTTCGGGATGCTGTGGCCACTGGCCTGACGCGCCAAGACAGCCCATTGGAATCACGCATGCTGCGCTACCGCTACGGACCGTGGGATCCGAGTTACTACGCCGTTCTAGGATCGCTCGTGGGACGAAACCTGATTGAGGTCGTGCCCGCGGAGGGAACTCATGCCCTCGGGTATCGCACGACCGCCAAGGGCGAAGAACTGGTTGGCCAGCTCATGGCAGACGGTGCCTTCGAGGAACTCCTGGGCCGGATCGCGTTGCTCAGACGTCATCTCGATCTGACCGGGGAGACCCTCAAGAAGCTGTTGTACGAGATCCCCGGAGTCGCGGACGCGACATGGCACGAGGAGATTCGATGACAAACGACGCCGCCAACCGAGAACCACCGCACGACCTCCGTATCGAGTTGGTCGAGTTGGTGGGCGCCTCACGCTCAATCAGATTCTTGCCCGGACTGAACCTGATCCGTGGAGACATCACAACGGGCAAGACCACCTTGGTCAGGCTGCTCCACGCACTGCTCGGCAGTGTCCCGAAGGGCCTGCCGCCGGAGACGGCAGCCGTCCGTGCTGTGGGTGGTCGGATTCGGCTTGGTGCCGAAGCTTGGGACGTCTATCGCCCGCTCGTCACGACGTCAGGGACCCCTGTTGAGATCGCACAAGTCTCGACGGACGGAGAGCCACTGGCCTTACGCCTGCCCGCTTCCGGCGAGGGTGGTTATGGAGAATTCATCCTCACGCAGTTGTCGTTGCCGATCGTCTCCGTGCCGAGGGCGCGGCGAGAACCTACGAACGAGTTGTCACCCGTCACAGTCAATGACTGGCTTCTATATTGCATCGTGACCGGTGATGACCTCGACACCCAGGTCTTCGGCCATCGGGACACCTTTCGCGACATGAAGCGCCGCTGGGTCTTTGAGATCTCTTACGGGCTCTACGACGGGGCCCTTGCCGAACTCTCTGCACGTTTGCGGCGTATTGATCTGAAGATCAGTGCTTGCGAGAGCGAAGCCGAGGTCATTCGCCAATTTCTCGCCGGAACCACCATCGGCAAGCCCGACGAACTCGAGGCCACCCTGACTCAGCAGCGGGAGCACCTTCACGCGCTTACACGACAGCAGACCAGCCTCGCGAGCAGCGTGGCCTCGGAGCCCACCGGGCAGGTTGGCGCGGCTCGCTCAAGCCTTCTCCACCTGCGAGAACAACTCGACAACGTGCGAGCAGACATCCGACATCATCACGCCCAAGTTGCGGAGTTGCGGGAACTCGAACGTCAACTCGACAGCGTGTCCAAACGCCTCACAAGAGCGATAGTTGCTGACGAATGGATGGTCGACTTCGATTTCGTCGTGTGTCCGCGGTGTGGCCACGACGTCGATCAGCACCGGCACTCAAGTCCGATCTGCTACCTGTGCTCCCAATCCGAGCCAGACACCGCTCAGGACCGAGATGCGCTTCTCAAGGAGCAGGATCGGATCACTTTCCAGTTGCAGGAGACGAAGCAACTGCTAGCTGAGCGCGAAGAGTCACTGGCACAATCTCTGGAACAAGAGCGGAGCCTCCACGATCGGTTGGACGACGCCTCAGCGCAGGTGGCTCGACTCACAGCCTCGTTCGTGTCAGCAGAGGCCGAGCGAATCCAAGTCCTCGCTGCTGAGACGGCAACCGTGGCCGCAAACATCGAGTGGATCGAACAGTACCTTCAGATCTTCGATCGGCAGGCCGATAGGTCCACCTACCTAGGTTCACTACGGGCGCAGAAGCTGGAGGTGGAGGAACTCATCGATGCGCACACCTCCGATCTAGCCGTGGCCGACGACAACATTCGAGCCCTAGAGCGGCGAATGTTAGCCTACCTGACCCGGCTCCATGTCCCACAACTTGAAGACCTGCTCACTGTGCGGATCAATCGGAGCACGTACCTGCCGGAGGTCAGCACCCGCACCTTCGACGAACTATCGAGTCAAGGCCTGAAGACCCTGGTGAACATCGCGCACGCCCTCGCGCACCACACAGTCGCCATCGACAGGGGGCTGCCGATGCCCGGCCTACTCGTGCTCGACGGCGTCTCCGCGAACTCAGGCAAGGAAGGGTTCGAGGGCGATCGTGTCGTGGACATGTACCGACTGTTCGCCGAGATCGCGAGGGAGTATGCCGACTCTCTCCAGCTCATTGTCGTGGACAACGATCTGCCGACTGCAGTGGCGAACGAACTCGAGGAATGGATTGTCTTGACGTTGTCCCAAGACGACCGCCTCATAGCGGCCGCGGTGCCCCAAAGTCCCGTCGACGGCCCGCAGTCAGCCGATGAGCAGGAGTCCGACGATCGCCGCGCATCGACGCCGGATCCCGCAGGCGAACTGGAGTGACATAACAAAGGGTTGCCTAGAAGACGAATGACCTAACGCTACGTTTATGACTCATAGCTTCGGCCTTTGTGAAGTCTCCGCTGCATCTCGACATCCGTCTAAAAGTTGGTGGCCATGTTGGTGAAGCGGGAGTAGTGGCCCTGGA
>CAKZIH010000015.1 GCA_936931335.1 uncultured Nostocoides sp.
ATAGGCAGCGAGGAACCAGACACGCCCCGCAGCTTACCGCACGGTCAACGGGACGGATGCCGGCAGGAGCCGTGAGGAGAAAGTGGGGTGGTGAGTAGGGCGTGCTTCATGGGCTTCAGCGTATACTGCCCGGTGACGACGAATCGGGAAAGCCAGTGAAAACCCTCGTGGTTCAGTCTGGCACTGTCGCGCAACGGTAAGCCCCACGTTCTTCGAGCAGCGGGTGAAGTCCGAACACCGATGTCGTCCATGCGGTTTTTGCCGTGTGCCACCTGACCTCTCGCGTGAAGGGGAATGTGGGCCGCGCCAGAATGGTGATGCCTTCAGTGTTTTTCCTTTACGCCCCACAGAAGGGCGTTTTTTATGGTTGATGACATTCAGGAGAAGGTGGTGACCCGCGCCGGTCTGCCCATGCTGCCGAAAACAGCGCTGCTGCTGGTGCTGCTGCTGGGCGCGGTGGTGCTGGGGACAGGGCTGGGCAGTGTGAATATCCCTCCAGGCGAGGTGCTCGCGGCCCTGTGGCGCGGCGTGACCGGGCAGGAACTCGCTTCCAATGACGTGATCGTGTGGCAGGTGCGCCTGCCCCGGGTGGTCATGGCGGTGCTGGTGGGCGCGGCCCTGAGCGTGTGCGGCGGGGCGTTTCAGGGCGTGTTTCGCAACCCACTGTCTGACCCTTACCTGCTGGGCGTGGCGAGCGGCAGTGCGCTGGGCGCGACGCTGGCGATCACGGCGGGCTGGCCTCACGCGGTCATTCCTTTCGTGGCGATGCTGGCCGCTGTGGCCGCCGTCATGATCACGTTGACCCTGGCCCGTGAGGGGCGGCGTTTTCCGCCCACGCGCCTGATCCTGGCGGGTGTGGTGGTGGGCAGCGTGTGCAGCGCCGCCACGACCGCACTGATCTTGCGCGGTGAAGACCGGGCGCGGCAGGTGCTGTCGTACACGCTGGGCAACCTGAGTTTCAGCAGCTGGCGGGACGTGCTGACCGTTCTGCCTTACGTGGGCCTGGGGTGTGGCGTGCTGCTGCTGCTGGCCCGCGCCCTGGACACCCTGCAACTGGGTGACCTGACCGCCCGCAGCCTGGGCGTTCCGGTGGATCGCCTGCGCTTGATCGTGGTGGTGGCGGCCAGTCTCGCCACGGCGGGCGCGGTGGCTTACGTGGGCATCATCGGGTTCGTGGGCCTCATCGTGCCGCACATCGTCCGGCTGGCCTTCGGCGAGCTGCTGCTGATGGGGGTGGCGATCGGCACCGCGGTGGCGCTCTCGGTCACCCCACCCCCGGCCATCGACCGCCTGGCGCCCGACTCCTCGGTGGTCTATCGGTTGACCGGCTATCCCGACCCGGGCCCGCCGGCGGCCGACGCCTGGGTGAGCACCTGGCATACGGACTGGTTGTGGGTGGCGCTCGCCGCGCTGGCCTGCGGCGTGTATCTGCATTGGGCGCGCCGGTTGCATGCCCGCGGCGACCGATGGCCGGTGGGCCGGACCATGTCTTGGGTGCTCGGCTGGCTGATCTTCGTCTACACGATGTGCGGGGCGCCCGGGGTCTATGGCCGAATCCTCTTCTCCTGGCATATGACGATGCATATGTCGATCGCCATGCTGGTGCCGCTGCTGCTGGTGCCGGGGGCGCCGGTGACGCTGGCGCTGCGGGCCCTGCCGGCCCGCAAGGACAAGACGCTCGGTCCCCGCGAAGTGCTGCTCGCATTGGTGCACTCGCGCTATTTGCAGGTGTTCGCTAACCCGGTAGTCGCCGCGGCCGTGTTCTTCTTCAGCCTGGCGGTCTTCTACTTCACGCCGCTCTTCTATTACGCGCTGACCACCCACACCGGGCACGTCTTGATGACCCTGCACTTCCTGATGTCGGGCTACCTCTTCGCCTGGGTGCTGGTGGGCATCGATCCCGGCCCGCCGCGCTGGCATCCGCTCTTCCTGCTGGTCATCCTCTTTGCCACGGTCGCCTTCCATGCCTTCCTCGGGGTGGTGATCACCGGCAGCAGCTCCCTGCTGGCGCCGGACTTCTACACGGCGTTGGATTTGAGTTGGGCACCGAATCCGGTCGACGATCAGCATCGCGGCGGGGCGATTGCCTGGGGCGTGGGTGAAGGACCCACCCTCGTCCTGGCCCTACTGGTGACCTTGCAGTGGGTGCGTGCCGACCGGCGTGAGACGCAGCGCTCCGACCGGCGCGCGGAGCGCGACAATGACGCGGAACTCGAGGCCTATAACGCCCATCTGGCCGGGCTGGCGCAGCGCCAAGGGAGTCGACCGGGAGGAGCTCGATGAAGGTCGCAGTCATTCAAGTCGCCTATGACGATGCGGAGCCCAAGGCCGAACGCATCGAGCGGGTGAGCGAACTGGTGCGCGCCCAGGCGGGCCACGACCTGGTGGTGTTGCCGGAACTATGGGGCGCCACCGGCTTCGATTACCCCCGGTGGGCCGATGAAGCCGAGGACCTGCACGGGCCCACGGGCACCGCGATGGCGCAGGCGGCGCGCGAGATTGGTGCCGTGGTCCACGCAGGGTCGATCGTCGAGCGCCTGCCCGCCGCCGGTCCCGACGGCAATGACCTGGCCAACACCTCGATCGTGTTCTCGCCCGCGGGTGAGCTATTGGCGTCCTATCGCAAGATCCATCGCTTCGGCTTCGGGGCCGGGGAGCCCAAACTGATGGAGGCCGGCACCGAGATCATCGTCGCCACGCTGCCCGTGGCCGGCTCGGCCGTCCCGGCAGATGCAGCCGATGGCGTGACCGTGGGCCTGTCCACTTGTTACGACCTGCGCTTCCCCGAGCTCTACCGGGCGCAAGTCGACCGCGGTGCCCAACTCTTCCTGGTCCCGGCGGCCTGGCCGGCGCCGCGGGTCGAACACTGGAGCCTGCTCGGGCGGGCGCGGGCGCTGGAAAACCAGAGCTATCTGGTGGCGTGCAACACCGCCGGCACCCACGCCGGACACGAGATGGGCGGCCGCTCCCAGGTGGTCTCTCCCCGGGGCGTGGTGCTCGCCGAGTCTGGGAATGGCGAGGAAGTGCTCAGCGTGGAGTTTGACCTGTCCGAGGTCGCGACCTACCGCGCCGAGTTCCCGGTACTTGCCGATCGGCGCCTCTAAACGGCCGCATCCGGCCGCTGGCGCCGCATACGGGCAGATTTGGTGACCTGCTCCGAGGCCGAATGGCGCGGTGGCTGGCCTACTCTTGCCCGGTCCCATTCGCGGCGTCCGCCGCATTGACCAAGGAGTCATCCCATGTATGTCGGTGTCGGAATCTTCCTGCT
>CAKZIH010000016.1 GCA_936931335.1 uncultured Nostocoides sp.
GCATATCGATGGCCACGCCATCGCGCACGCCGGCCAGCACCCGCGCGGCCGCTCGGGCCAGTGCGGTGCGATCGACCTTGGAGGCGTGGCGGATATCCACCGGCAGCGCGTCGGTGACCAGGACGGCGACCACCGGGACGCCCGCGGCGGCGCGCACGCTGTCGGTCAACTCCAGGTCCGCCGGCCGTAGTCGCGACCCACCGAGGCCCAGCCGGTCGCGCACCCGGCGGGAGAGCCGCGGCCGGGTCGCTCGCGCGGCACCGCTACCGGCCGATGCCTTCGGGACGACCACGACCACTGGGGCCTGCGTGCCCGCCGGACCCACACCGACGAAGGCTGCGGCGCTGATGCCCGGGCAGGCCTCGATGCGCTGTTCGATCCCGACCGGGGTGAGCGGGCCCGCGGGTGTGGTGACCACATGCGCCAGCCGCCCATCCACCCACAACCGGCCAGCCTCATCGAGGTGGCCGACGTCGCCGGTGCGATGCCAGCCGGGCGCATCCCGGGTGCTGGCCCGCTGGGTGGCCCACAGCGCGTCATAGTGATCCCTGACGTGGGCGCCGCGGACCACGATTTCGCCGACCACGTCTGCCGTCTCGGCGGGGGTCCCGGTGGCCGCGCCGGCCGCGTCGAGCGCGCTGATCCGCACCTCAACCCCCAGCAGTGGGCGCCCTACGCATACCCCGCTGCCCGGGCCCGCCGCATCGATCTCCGCCAGCGAGACGTCGGTGACCGGCAGCGCCTCGGTCATCCCGTATGGCGTGTGCGCCTCGGCATTGGGCAGCACCCGCAGTACCTCGCGCAGCAGCGCGGCGGGGACGGGGGCGCCCGCCGACATCAGCAGCCGCACCGAGCCCAGGGCCGCCCGTTGCTGCGGGTTCACGTCTGCGGCGGTCGCGGCCACCGTGCGTAGGGCGGCCGGCGCCGCGAAGACCACGGTTGCGCCGCTGCCTTGTTCGCCTAGTGCGGCAACGGCATCCGCGAGAAGCGGCGCGGTCAAGGTGTGCGGCGCGGTGACATCGATCGCCGGGACCACGGTGGCGACCCCCAGCGCCGGGCCCAGCAGGGCGAAGGGCGCGAACGCGGCCACCAGGCGGTCACCCTCCCCGAGCCCGTATGCCGTGCGCACCACTTCACCTTGGGCGCTCGCCTGCGCGTGCCGGTAGACCACCCCCTTGGCCGGGCCGGTGGCCCCCGAGGTGAAGAGCACCGCGCATTCCATGTCCGTGGTCGGCAGTGGCGGCGCGGGCGCGTGCTCGCCCAGGGCCTCCACGTCGGCGAGCGTGCGGGCCCCCAGGGTGGTGGCGAGCCGAGTTGCCGCGGCGGGCAGCGGCCCGGAGGCATCCTCGGCGAGGAAGCGGGAACCGGGCAGCCCCATCGCCGCAGCCGCGGCCAGGCCGGTGGCGGTGCCGATGACGTGCCGGACGCTCGCTCCGCGCAGGGCACGCCGCATACCGGGAAGACCCAGGCCGCGGTCGACCACGACGGCGACGGCGCCGGCGCGCCATACGGCATACACGGAGGCGGTGAGATCCCCCGACGGCGGGACCAAGAAGGCCACCCGATCACCCGGGCGCACCCCGGCGGCCGCCAGGCCGGCGGCGAACCGGTCCACCCGGCCGGCCAGTTCGGACCAGGTGACGCTCGGTCCGGCGACCTGGGCGATGCACACGGAGGTGTCATCGGACCGGGCGCGTAGGCGGTCCAGGATCGTCCCGGTTTCCTTCTCCCCCAATGTTTTCGGCGCTGGATCCGCCGAGGCTGGGGCGGCATCCAGTTCCGCCACGAAGTCGCGCACGGCCTGGGCGTACTGCGGGGCATCCTCGGTGACCAGGTGCGAGGCACCCTCATACCGGTGCAATTGCGCGTGCGGCAGCCGCTCGCGCACATCGGCGAGATAGCGCTCGCTGAACACCGGGTCGCGCGGGCCCCACAGCAGCAGGGCGGGGACCTCGAGACTGCGGACGTCCTCGGCGACCTGGGCGATCGCGGGCGCCGACGGGTGGTCGGCTTGAAAGGGAATGTCCGCCACAAAATCGGCGACCGCGGACCGCCGTTCGGCACTCCTATAGGGCGCGGCGAAGGCGTCGCGCACCGGGCGCGGCAGCGCGGGGCGGGAGAGGGCGGTGGTCGCCCGGACGAAGATCGGCGTCGCCGCACAGCCGAACTTCCGCACGCCCGGCGCATTGGCCAGTCGGATCAGGGCGGGACCGGCGTCCGCTTCGGTCAGCGCGACGGCGGTATTGGTCAGGATCACCGCGCGCAGGTCCGCCCGATGCTGGGTGGCCCAGCCGAGCGAGATGGCCCCGCCCCAGTCGTGCCCGACGGTGATCACCGGGCCACGCACGCCCAGGGCCGCGGTGAGATCGCCGAGGTCGGCGATGCGCTGCGCCGCGGTCCGCGGCTGCTCGGTGCCCTGCGAGTAGCCCATCCCGAGGTGGTCGGGCGCGATCACCCGCCACCCGGGCGGCGGGTCGGCGACCAGCGCGCGCCACAGATAGGACCAGGTCGGGTTGCCGTGCACGCACAGCAACACCCGGTCACCGGTTCCGCTCGGGTCGCTGTCCAGGACATGCCAGGTGTGCGTCTGGCCGGCCGCATCCCTCACCTCGACCAGGCGCGACCACTCCGGGCGCAGACCGGGCAGACCCGCGGGCGGTATGGCGGCCACCCGATTGCGCGCGGAACTCACCAGCGGAGCTCGAGGATGCCGGCGTTCAGACCAGATCCGATGCCCATCAACAGCACCCGATCGTCATCCGCCAGCCGGTCGGCCTCGACCGCGAGGGTGACGGCGACGGAGGCGGGGCCGATATTGCCGCGGGTGGGGAAGGTGCGCGGGACCCGCTCGGGGTCGATGCCCAGCGAGCGGCATACGGCGTCGGTGTGCACCTGAGAGACCTGGTGGATGAAGTAGCGATCCAGCCCGGTGTCCCAGCCGAAACGGGGCGCGGCCTCATCCCAAAGATCCTTGGACAGCGCCAGCCCGGCGTCCAGCAGGCCCTTGAGGTCGGTGCGCATCACCTCGTTGTTGCCCACGCACAGTTCGTGGTGCGCGGTGCCCGCGCGGGACGCCGAGGCGACGATCCGGTGGCCCTCGGGATGCCGGTCGGCGCGGCCCAGGACCATGGCCACGGCGCCGGAGCCGAGCGTCAATGCCGCGAACTCCGACATCACGTCGGCCGCGGTGGCCTCCGGTCTGGAGAGCCGGTCCAGGGTGGTCTGCTGCAGCATTCGGCTGTCCTCGCCGCAGACGACCAGCGCGTAGTCGATGTGCCCCGCGTCGATCATCGTGGCCGCGAGTTCCATGCCATTGACGAAGCCGAGGCAGGCATTGGTGATATCGAAGTTCTGACACGAGGTGGGCATGCCCAGACCGTGATGGATCGCCGAGGCGGTCGAGGGTTCCAGCCACAGCCGGCTCACCGAGGTGTTGACCATCAGACCGACGTCGGCGCTGTCGACCCCGGCCTCGCTCAGCGCCTTGGCACCGGCGGCGATCGCCCCCTCGACGAAACCCGATCCCTGAGGCCACCAGCGTCGTTCGCGGATCCCGACGAGGCGTTCGAGCATGCCCGCGCGCAACTTGACCCGCTCATAGGTCTGCGCCAGGCGCTCATCGATCTGCGCGGAGGTCACGATCTCCGGGGCGTCGATCGCGCAGATGGAGATGATCGTCGCGTTGGCGAAGGTATGCGTTTTGTTACCGCTCATTAACCGTCCAAGTCGTCCGTCCGGGCCTCGTCGCAATCCGAGCGGACCACTGTCTCTCCCGCCTGCGGGCGCAGATGCCGGAACCCAATCGTCCCAGCCTACGTCCGCGGAAGCACAGACACCGAACGCCCGTCCGGGGTATTCACGGACGGGCGGTCGGTGTCTATGGCGGCGGATGTCCGCGCTGCTACGGCTCTCTGGCTAAACCTCGACGCCGAGGCGGCGGGCGGAGCGTTGCCGCTGACGGGACGCTCGCAGCCGGCGCAGCCGCTTGACCAGCATCGGGTCGTGGGCGAGCGCCGCGGGATTGTCGAGCAGGTTGTTGAGCACCTGGTAGTAGCGGGTGGCGCTCATATCGAAGAGATCGCGGACTGCCTGCTCCTTGGAACCGGCGTACTTCCACCACTGCCGCTCGAACGCGAGGATCTCGCGGTCGCGGTCGTCGAGTTCTCGCGCGGGCGCGCTGGCAGTGGTGACGGTGCTCATCGCTTCCGATGATAGGCCCGGCGAATTGCACCCGTGTCATTTGGGTATGGCGTGTCGTCCCGCACCCCGTCGGCTGCGTGAACGTCCCGCGTCCGGCACACCGCGCGGGACGGACGCGCTCAGGCCATGGTGTCCAGGATCTCGTCGATATCCCCGGTAGAGGTGGCCGGGTTGACGATCGCGAACCGGGCCAGTGTCTCCCCCGCGTGCGTGGTCGGCACGATGAAGGCGAATTCGTCGGCCAGCAGTCGATCGCTCCAGCGGTGATAGTCCGTGGCGGTCCAGCCCTGACGGCGGAAGACGACCACGGTGAGATCTCGCTCGCGCACCAATTCCAGGTATGGCCGGGCGGCGATCTGTTCCTCGGCATACCGGGCCACGGCCAAGGTCTGCTCGATGGCGGCGGTATAGGCCTGGGTGCCATTAACGGTGAGGGAGAACCAGAACGGCAAGCCGCGGGCACGGCGGGTCAGCCCGACCGAATAGTCGGTGGGATTCCACTCCGGCGCCTCGGTGAGCACATCGAGGTAGCCGGCCTTCTGGGTATGCGCAACCCGGGCCAGCGCCGGTTCGCGGTAGAGCAGCGCGCAACAGTCGTAGGGCGCGAAGAGCCATTTGTGCGGGTCCACGATGAAGGAGTCGCAGTGCTCGATCCCGGCATAGCGCTCCCGGATGGACGGCGCGGCGAGCCCGGCACCGCCATACGCCCCGTCGACATGGAACCAGAGGCCGAACTCACGGCATACCTCGGCAATCGAGGCGAGATCGTCGATCACCCCGAAGTTTGTGGTCCCGCAGGTGGCGACCACGGCGAACACCTGGGCGGGATCGATTTCGGCGAGCACGGCGCGCAGGTTGGCGCCGGTCAGGCGCATCGCCTCGTCCATGGGCACCGGCACGATCTGCGCGTCCATGACTTCGGCGGCCGCGACGATCGAGCTGTGGGCCCCATCGCAGCAGAGCACCAGGTTGGGGCGCACGCCCTCGGGGGCACGGTCCCGGGCGGTGTGGCGGGCGGCGACCAGTGCGGACAGGTTCCCGATGGTGCCGCCGGGGGTGAAGACTCCGCCGGCACCGGCCGGCATACCGACCAGGTCGGCGAGCCAGCGCAGGGCGAGGTTCTCCGCATAGACGGCGCCGGAGCCCTCAAGCCAGGAACCGCCATAGATGGACGAGGCGCCGACGACTAGGTCAAACATCGAGGCCGCATCGCTGGGGGCGCACGGGATGAAGGAGAGATAGCGCGGGTGGTCGCTGGAGAGGCAACTGGGGGCGAGTTCGTCGGCGAAGATCCGCATCGCTTCGGTGCCGCCCAGACCCTCGGGGGTGATGGTCTGCCCGACGCGGCTGACGAGTTCGGCCTCGGTGAGCGGGCGGTCCAGCGGCGGCGCGAGCCGGATGCGCTCCTGCGCGTACTGGACGACGGCTTCGGAGAGCGCCTCGAGCTCGGTATGCCGGTTGGTCTCGTAGTTGGTGCCCATCACAGGCGTTGAGCCTAATCGCCGTTCGGGAGCGGGCCGGACTCGAGCGAGGTGACCACAGCCGCCGCGGTATGACGCGCCACATCGGCCGGATCGAGGACGCCGCCGGTGGGCTGAGCGACGGCAGCGGCGGACCAGCCGATAGATCGGAAGAGCGTC
>CAKZIH010000017.1 GCA_936931335.1 uncultured Nostocoides sp.
TGCTCGGGGGCCGACTAGCGGTAATTCAACTCAGCGCTGATTCAGCTCAGCGCTGATTCCACTCAGCGGCGGGGGGTGCCGCTGAAGTTGTCACCCGGCTTGTCGAAGCCTTCGCGGCGCGCCGCGTCGCTCGTCGAGTCGATGGTGCCGGGGGTGCGCTCGGTGCCCGGCTCAACCGGCTCGCCAAAGGTCCCCACGCCACCCTCGGTGTGGCCAGCGGAGTGGGCGTCGTGGACAGACCCAGCGAAGGAGGTGTCCAGAGCCACCTGCTTGGCACCCTCGCCAGGCTCGTCGCTATTGTCCTTGGCCTCCGCAGCCTTGTCCTTGGCGGCGTCACCCAGGTCGTTGGCCTTGTCCTTGGCCTCGTCTGCCTTGTCGGTAACCGCGTCCTTGGCGTCCGCAGCCGTGTCCTTCGCCGCGTCGGTCAGGTCGCTGGCCTTGTCGTTGGCGGCAGCGACGGCACCGGCCGCCTTGTCCTTCAGCTCACCGGCCTTGTCAGCGGCGGCGTCCTTGAGCTCGGCGGCCTTGTCCTTGACCGCGTCAACCGCACCGGCGGCCTTGTCCTTCAGGCTGGCCCCCGAGTCGCCGGTGAACTTCGCGGCGTTGTCGCCGGAGGTCCGGGCGGCATACGGGTCACCGGCCGGGACGGCCCACGGGTCGTTGGCCGGCTGCTGCTGCTTCTTGTAGACGTAGGCGGCCAGACCGGCGGCCGCTGCGATCAGCAGCACGGCGGGCAGCTTGGAACGCTTCGGCTTGGCATTCGCCTCGCCGCGCAGGACGGCGAAGGCGTCCGGTGCCCGGTGGGCGGCCTCGGCGGCATTCTCCTTGGCGCTCAGCGCGCCCGCGGCAACGGTGGCCAGCGCGCCAGCGAACTTGGGCAGCACATCGTCGACCAGGGTCGACTTCGCGTTCTCGACCTTGGGCGCGGCGGCCTCGAGGCCGTGCACCGCGGCGTCCTTGGCCGCGGCTGCGCGGTCCCGCGCGGCGTCCACGGCCGGGGCAGCCTTGTCGAGGAGGTCAGCGGCCTTGGACGCCGCGGCCGAGCGCGCGTCCGCGGTCGTGTCGGCAAGGCTGGACGCCACCGACGCCGCGGAACCACGGACATCGCTGGTCCGGTCGGCGACGCGCGAGCCAGCGTCTGCGACGGCCGAGCTCACGGCGTCCTTGGCGTCGGACGCCTTCTTCTTGGCGACCTTCGACTTCGGGGGGTCACACCACATGCAGTCCTCCTTGAATACGAGTTCAACTCCCCATCCTGCCTCACTTCCACCGGGAGCGGGCTCGGAGCCCGCGCCCAGAGCGGTCACTGCCGTCTTTGTCACATCGCCCCCCGCGTCGGGCAGCCGCGCCAGCCCACCGCTTGCGTAGCCGCGCCACCGGCATACCGGCGTGGGAGAATCGGGGCTATGAAGGCAACCCTGCACACCAACCATGGCGACATCGAGGTCGAACTCTTCGACCCCCAGGCCCCCAAGACCGTCAAGAACTTCACCGGCCTGGCCACCGGCGAGAAGGAGTACCAGGACGACGCGGGTCGCTCCAATCCGACGAAGTTCTACGACGGGCTCACCTTCCACCGGATCATCCCCGGTTTCATGATCCAGGGCGGCTGCCCGCTGGGTCAGGGCATCGGCGGCCCGGGCTACACCTTCGACGACGAGATCCACCCCGAGCTGACCTTCAACAAGCCCTATCTGCTGGCCATGGCCAACGCCGGCAACCGGATGGGCAAGGGCACCAACGGGTCCCAGTTCTTCATCACCACCGACCCCACCCCCTGGCTTCAGGGCAAGCACACGATCTTCGGCGAGGTCACCGACGCCGCGAGCCAGCGCGTGGTCGACGAGATCGCCGGCGTTCGCACGGGCGCGAACGACAAGCCCGTCGAACCGGTCGTCATCGAGTCGGTCACCATCTCTTGATCGTCATCTCTTGACCGCAGTGGCCGAGCACGGATCCGCCCGATGACCGACCAGAGCCCTCCGGTTCCGGGCGGATCCGCCGTTCCCCCCGTATGCCCGCGCCACCCCGACCGGGTCTCGTATGTCCGGTGCCAGCGCTGTGGCAACCCCACCTGCCCCGAATGCCAGCGTCCTGCGGCCGTCGGGGTGCAGTGCGTCTCCTGTGTCGCGCAGAGCGCGGCTGCCGCGCCGACTACTCGGACCGTGCTCGGGGGGCGGGATATCCGCCATACGCCCCTGGTGACGATCGTGCTGATCGGGCTCTGCGTCGGGATCTGGCTGATCGAGCAGGGCTCCCGCAGCGGCTGGATCTTCCAGACCTTCGCCCTGGCACCCGGCATCGGACGCAGCGAGCCCTGGCGCTTCCTGACCTCGGCGTTCCTGCACGGCCCGCTGATGCACATCGCCTTCAATATGTTCGCGCTGTGGATGCTCGGCGGCTATCTGGAACCGCTGCTGGGCCGGGCGCGCTTCCTGCTGCTCTACCTGGTCAGCGCCCTGGGCGGCAGTGTCGCCTACGTCCTGCTCACCCCGATCGACTCCTATAGCGGCGTGGTCGGCGCGTCCGGGGCGGTCTTCGGGCTCTTCGGCGCGGTGATCGTGCTCAACCGGGCCCTGGGCCGGCATACCGGCGGCATCTGGGTCAACCTGGCGATCAATGCGGTGCTGCCGCTGATCTACCCGAATATCGCCTGGCAGGCGCACGTCGGTGGCCTGCTCACGGGTATGGCGCTCGCCCTCGCCTTTGCTCGCGGCCGACGCTCACCGGCCATTGCCTATGGCGGTGCGGCGGCGGTGACCGCCGTGGTCACCGCGGCGGCCGTGGCCCGCTACGCCCTCGGCTGACCGAGGGACCGGGTCAGCCGGCACCGGTGGCTGGGGATAACCCGGACGCCTGTGCGACTTCCACCGGTGTTATTCATCCCCAACTGGGGACAACCCGGTGGATAACCGTCCCGGGTGGGGACAGCTCTCAGCGCCAGCGGGTGGTCATGAAGAACCCGGAGAGCATCAGCGCGAAGCCGATCCCGAGGTTCCAGCGACCCAGTTGCGGGATGGGGTACTCCTGCCGCGTGATGTAGAAGGTGACCACCCAGAGCAGCCCGAGGATCATCAGCGTCACCATCATCGGGGCATACCAGGGCGGGCTGCCGACGGCGACCTGCTGCGCCTTGCGCTCGGGCGGCGGGGTGGCGGACGCCGAATCGCGTCCCTTCGATGCGGGCACGGGTGACCAACTCCTGGGTATCGACGAGGCCCCGGGCTCCGGATTTCGCGAGTCTCGGGACTGCGCACCAAGGGTAAGGGACGGCGCCCGGCGCGATGACCTACCGTGGAGGACGATGCATCCGCCGGCCGTCCCCGGGCGCTCCTCGCGAGCGCTGTGGCTCACCTCGCGGCCGAGCGCCTGGACCCTGCTCGTGCCGCTCGTCGCACTGCTCGCGGGGCTGCTCTTCACCGCCAGCAGCCAGGTCGCGCAGGGCACCGATCTGCGAGCCGACCCGGGTGGGCTGCGCGATGTCATCGGGGAGCGTCAGCACGCCAATGCCCTGCGCACTGGCGAACTGGCCGCCGCGCGCACCCAGGTGGAGCGGTTGACCGAGCGGGCCGCCCCGGGCAGTGCCGAACTGGGCAAGGCCACCGCCCGGGCCGAGGCCCTGGCACCCGCCGCGGGCACCCAGGCGGTGCGCGGCCCGGCACTCAGTGTGGCGCTCAACGACTCCAGCCTGTCGAGCGATCAGTTGCCGGACTGGGCCGATGTGGACGACATCGTGGTGCACCAGCAGGACGTTCAGGCGGTGGTCAATGCGCTGTGGCGCGGCGGGGCCGAAGCCATGATGGTCATGGACCAGCGGATCGTGTCGACCAGCGCGGTGCGCTGCGTGGGCAACACCCTGATCCTGCAGGGCCGGGTGTATTCGCCGCCGTTCGTGATCACCGCGATGGGCGATCCGGCAGACTTGCGCGCGGCCTTGGACGCCGATCCCACCATCGCCCGTTATCAGGAGTATGTCGCCGCCCTCGGCCTCGGGTATGCCGTCGAGGACCTCGGCACGCGCACCTTCCCCGGCTTCACCGGCCAGCTCACCCTGGACGAGGCGCACGTCGCCGACTGAGCCGGCGGCATACGGGCCCGGGGTGGGTTCAGGCGGAGGCGACCACGCGGGCGATACCCGCCGCATCGCGCACCAGGGGCGAGAGGCCGGCCGAGGCGGACACGGCGGCGGGGTCACCGCATACGGACAGCCAGTTCGCGAGCAAGCGGTGCCCACCCTCGGTGAGCACGCTCTCGGGGTGGAATTGCACACCGTGCAGCGGTAGTTCCCGGTGCCGTACGCCCATGACGATCCCCGTGGCGGTATGCGCGTTGGCCACCAGTTCGGCGGGCAGGGTCGGGGGGTCGATGGTCAAGGAGTGGTAGCGGGTCGCGGTGAACGGCGAGGCCAGCCCGGCGAACACGCCCGAGGAGTCGTGCAGGACGGCGGAGGTCTTGCCGTGCAGCAGTTCCGGGGCACGATCCACCGTCGCGCCGAAGACTGCCCCCAGTGCCTGATGACCCAGGCAGACGCCGAGCATCGGCTGGGCGCGCTCGGCGCACGCCTCGATCATCGCCATGGACACCCCCGCGTCCTGCGGGGTGCCCGGACCGGGGGAGATCAGCACACCGTCGAATTCCGCCCCATCGCCCGCGCCGATGGCGTCATTGCGCACGACCTCGGTCTGGGCGCCGAGTTGCTGCAGATAGCCGACGATCGTGAAGACGAAGGAGTCGTAATTGTCGACGACGAGGATGCGCGTCACCCGCCGATGGTATGCCGCCTACCGCCCGCCTGCTCCCGGGATCCGCTCAGGGAATGGGCCCGGAGGTCTGCGTGCTGGGCGGTGTCGTCGACGTCGGGGTGGGCGGCTCGCTCGGGGACGGCGGCTCGGTGGTTGTTGGCTCCGGCGGCTCGGTGATGGTCGGCGGCTCGCTGGTCGTCGGCGGGGAGCTGGTCGGGGTGGAGGTCGTGGTGAGAGTTTTCGTGGTGGTGATGGGCCGCGGTATGGCGAGCACCAGGGTGATCGAGGTCCCCACCTTGACCTTGCCGGCCTTGGGGTCCTGGCGCAGCACCGTGCCCTCGGGCTCGTCGCTGTATTCCTTCTCGGTGACCACCGGCAACTGCAACTCGCCCAGGATGTTGCGGGCGTCGTCCTCACTCTTGCCGGTCAGGTCGGGCACGGTGATCCGGCCGGAGGCCACGGTGAGGTTGACGGTGTCGCCCTCGGCGGCATCGGCATACGCCTCGGGGGAGGTCTTGACGACCTGACCCTTGGGATGGGTGGCGGAGTCGACCGTGGTGGTGGTGCCGAGCATCAATCCGGCCTTGGCCAAGGCGTCGGCGGCTTCCTTCTCGGTCAAGCCCTCGAGCACGGGGACCCGGGTGGTGGCCGGGCCGCCGGAGACGGTGAGGGTGATCTGGGTGCCCGCGACCTGGCTGGTCCCACCCCGCGGATCCTGGGAGATCACATCATCCTCGGCGACCTGCCGCGAGGCGGTATAGCTGGTCGACACATCAAATCCGGCCTGCTTGAGCCGGGCCTGGGCGGTCTCCACGGTGGTGCCCACCACGGCAGGCACGAGGACCATCTTGGGGCGCGAGTCCAGCCATACCTTGGCGGCGAAGGCGGAGACCCCGAGCGCCAGCAAGAGAATCGAGGCGATGAGCAGGGCGCCCCCACGCCGGCGCCGCGGCGCCGGGGCAGGCGCCGGCGCCGAATCCCGGACCGGTGGGACGACCGGGGGCACCGTAGGGTGCGCGACGGGCGGGGCCACTTGAGTGACCGGGGCGGTGGGCTGGTCCGCGCGCAGCGCGGCGAGTGCGGCGGGGCTCACC
>CAKZIH010000018.1 GCA_936931335.1 uncultured Nostocoides sp.
GGCGGACTCTTCGACGACGATCCCAAGGCCGCGGCACCCCCGTCGCCCACGATGGCTGCCCCGGCCATCACCACGCCGGAGATCCCCGCGCCGAAGCCGAGCCCGCATACCGCTCAGGGCGCCGACGGTCCCGCGGACCAGACCACGCTCGTGCAGACGATGCGATTGGCGTCGAAGTCCATGTCGCCCAAGTCGGTCGTCGCCTCCGGCAACGGTCTGCTCTTCGCGCAGAACATGATGTACCACCACTCGGTCTCGGTCTTTCGGCCTGATGGGGCGCTGCTCAAGACCATCCCGGACTCGGTCAAGCTCGCCGACTTCGGCATCACCGGCCACCCCGGCACCAGCCAGGGGGCGCCCGTCGAGGTCGCCTTCACCCCCGACGGCCAGTACGCCTGGGTGTCCAATTACTCCATGTATGGCAGGGGTTTTGGCCCCGAGGGCCTGGATTCCTGCCACGCCGGGGATGGCACGGACTCCTCCTATGTCTACCGGATCAGCACCACGACCCTGACCGTGGACAAGGTCGTCCCGGTCGGCGCGGTGCCCAAGTATGTGGCGGTCACCCCCGACGGCAAGCAGGTGCTGGTGACCAACTGGTGTTCCTGGGATCTGTCGGTCATCGACGCGGCCAAGGGCACCGAGAGCGCACGCATCGACCTGGGCGGCAAGTATCCGCGCGGGATCGCCGTCGCCCCCGACTCCACCACGGCGTATGTCGCCCTGATGGGCTCCCAGCGCGTCGTCTCGGTGAATCTGGCCAAGCGCTCGGTCGGCACCTTCGCCCAGCCCGGCAACGGACCGCGGCATCTGGTCGCCAGCCCCGACGGTAAGTACCTCTATGTCAGCAACAACTCCTCCGGCACGCTGGTCAAGCTCGACCGGGCCACCGGCGCCCGGCTCGGCGAGGTCCGCACCGGCACCGAACCGCGCTCCATGGCGATCTCGTCCGACGGCAAGGCCCTGTATGTCGTGAACTACGGCGAGAGCTCGATGTCGAAGGTCGCCACCTCGGATATGCGGGTCCTGCAGACCGTCAAGACCGACGCCTCCCCAATCGGGATTACCTACGAACCCACGACCCGGGCGGTCTGGGTCGCCTGCTACGGCGGCAGCATCGTGGTCTTCGACGACGCCAAGCTCGCCGGCTGAGCGCCGCCCCTCCAGTCCCCGGTTTCTCTCCGGCTGCCGGAAACGTGCGCTTCCCCCGACTTTGCAGCAGGAGGGAAGCGCAAGTTTCCCGAGGGAAGCCCGCCCGCGGGTCTGAGGTGGCGGGTGGCGGGCGCGGGAGCGTCAAGGGACCGGGTTAGCCTGAACGGGTGCTGCGGACCGCCGTCAAACCCAAGTGGCTGATGCTGCTGGTGGTGGCGGCGCTGGTGGCGCTCGCCTTCGTCCAACTTGGGCGCTGGCAGTTGGGCCGGGCGCACGAGCAGGCCCGGGCCGAGGCTCTCGCCGAGGCCGCCCGCCAGCCGGTGGTCCCGGTCGCGGAACTGCTCACCCCGCATACCGAATTCCCCTCGGCCGCGGGTGGCCGCCTGGTCACCGCCACCGGCACGTATGGCGCGGGCCAGGTCCTGGTGCCCGGTCGCCTGCTCGAGGGCCGCAAGGGTTACTGGGTGCTCACCCCCCTGCGCACCCACACCGCGACCCTGGCCGTGGTACGCGGCTTCACCACGGAGCCGATCGCCCCGGCGCCGCCCGCCGGCACGCTGACCGCGACCGTGAGCCTGGCACCGGGGGAGTCCCCGGCAGCCGAGCCCAGCAGAGACGGCCAGTTGGGCAGCGTTGACCTGGCGCGCCTGGTCAACACCTGGCCCGGGGCGCTCTACAACGCCTTCGGGTTTGCCCAGCGCGAAGTCGCCGGCACCAGCGCACAAGCCGCTAACACCCCGCCCGCCAACACACCGCTGGCCAACGCCCCGGCCGATGATCCCGGTCCGCTGACCCGCATCCCGCCGCCGCGCCCGGACACCTCCCTTAACGCCCGCAACGTCGGCTATGCGCTGCAGTGGTGGGTCTTCGCCGGGTTCGCCTTCTTCCTCTGGCTACGCATGGTGCAGGCCGACAACACCACCGGACCCGGCAGTGCCCGGCGCGCCGCGTCCCGAGCCAAAGCCACCCCCACCACCACCACCAGAACCGCAGCCACCACCCCATCCGGCAACATCGCCCCCGCCGAGAGCACCACCGGCAGCACCGCCGCGCCGGCCGAACAGAGCGCCGGGGAGACCCGGCATACCCCCCTGGAGCAGGAGATATGAGCAGCCCAGCCACCCCGCATACGGCCTCGGCCGATGGTGAACTGACCCACGACCCGCGCGTCGCGGGAGCCCTGCGCTTCTACATCGTGATGGCGATGATCGTCGGCGTGGGGCTGCTGGTGCTGGTGGCCGAGATGGTGCTGCGCTACGGCTTCGACAACCACGCCCTCGACTGGTGGCCGCAGCCGCACGGCTTCCTCTATGTCATCTATGTCGCGGCCACGGCGAACCTCGGTTTCAAGGCCGGGTGGAGCCTGCCGAAGATGATCGGCGTGATGCTCGCCGGGTGCGTGCCCTTCCTCTCCTTCCTCGTCGAGCGGCGGGTCACCGCACCCTTCCGGCGCAACGGTTAGGCTCAGCCCCCGTGAGCCCCTCTCGTCGCCCCGTGCTGGTCGTCGACTATGGCGCCCAGTACGCCCAGCTCATTGCCCGGCGGGTACGCGAGGCCGGCGTCTACAGCGAGATCGCGCCGCATACGGCCTCGGTAGCCGAACTGCTGGAGCGCGATCCGCTCGCGGTCATCCTTTCCGGCGGGCCGTCCAGCGTCTATGCGCCAGGCGCGCCCGCCCTCGACCCGAGCCTCTTGGAGGCCGGGGTGCCGGTCTTTGGCATGTGCTACGGCTTCCAGGCCATGGCCCAGGCGCTCGGCGGCGAGGTCGCCCGCACCGGTGCCCGCGAGTATGGCGCCACTCCCGCGCAGATCACCGGCGACTCCCTGCTGTTCGCCGGCCAGCCGCAGCAGCAGTCGGTCTGGATGTCCCACGGCGACAGCGTCACTCGCGCCCCGGCGGGGATGAGCGTCACCGCGAGCACCCCCGGCGCCCCGGTCGCCGCCTTCGAGGACCGCGAGCGCCGCCTGTATGGCGTGCAATGGCACCCCGAGGTGCGCCACAGCGAGCACGGCCAGGCGCTCTTGGAGCGTTTCCTGCGCGAGGGTGCGGGGCTGCGCCCGGACTGGACCGCCGGCAATGTGATTGAAGAGCAGGTCGCCGCCATTCGGGAACGGGTCGGTGATCGCCGGGTCCTGTGCGGCCTGTCCGGTGGCGTGGACTCCTCGGTTGCCGCGGCCCTGGTGCAGCGCGCGGTCGGCGACCAGTTGACCTGCGTCTTTGTCGATCACGGGCTGCTGCGCGAGGGCGAGGCCGAGCAGGTCGAGCAGGATTTCGTCGCCTCCACCGGGGTGCAATTGGTCGTCGTGGACGCCCGCGAGCGTTTCCTGAGCGCGCTGGCCGGGGTGCGCGACCCGGAGGAGAAGCGCAAGATCATCGGCCGGGAGTTCATCCGAGTCTTTGAGCAGGCGGCCCGCGATGTGGTCGGCGAGGGCGCGCACGAGGGCCACCCGGTCGACTTCCTCGTCCAGGGGACTCTCTATCCCGACATCGTGGAATCCGGGGGCGGCACCGGCGCGGCCACCATCAAGAGCCACCACAACGTCGGCGGCCTGCCCGACGACCTGCAGTTCCAGCTCATCGAACCGCTGCGGGATCTGTTCAAGGACGAGGTCCGCGCGGTCGGTCTGGAACTCGGGGTGCCGGAGAGCATCGTCTGGCGCCAGCCCTTCCCCGGCCCGGGCCTGGGCATCCGGATCGTCGGCGAGGTCACCGCGGACAACCTGGAGACCCTGCGCGCGGCCGACGCCATCGCCCGCGCGGAACTCACCGCGGCCGGCCTGGACCGGGAGATCTGGCAATGCCCGGTGGTGCTGCTCGCCGATGTCCGCTCCGTCGGGGTGCAGGGCGACGGGCGCACCTATGGCCACCCGATCGTGCTGCGTCCGGTGTCCTCCGAGGATGCGATGACCGCCGACTGGACCCGCGTGCCTTATGACGTGCTGGCCCGGATTTCCTCCCGCATCACCAACGAGGTCGCGCAGGTCAACCGAGTGACCATCGATATCACCAGCAAGCCGCCGGGGACGATCGAATGGGAGTGACCGGCCGCCGCTCGACCGCCCGCGATGCGGCCGATGTGCTCATCCTGCTTGTCCTCGGTATGGCGTTGCTGGCCTTGACCGTATGGCTGGCACTGCGCACCGGGCCCGGCTCGCGGGTGGACGCGGACGTGGTCCGCTCGTTCCGGGTGGACGGTTTCAATGCGGGTCGGATCGATGCGCTGCTGCGGGAGATCCGCATTCCGACGATGTTGATGCTCACCCTGGTGGCCATGGCCGTCGCCGCGCTCCAACGCTTGTGGCGGGTCGCTATCGCGCTGCCGCTGCTGGTCGTGGGGGCCAACCAGACCACCCAACTGCTCAAGAACGACTACCTGGATTCCCTGGTCAGCGTCTCGGGCCTGCGGGTGACCATGCCCAGCGGGCATTCCACGGCCGCGCTCTCGCTGGCCGCGGTGGCGATCATCGCCGCCCCCCGCATCATTCGCCCGCTCGCCTGCCTGCTCGGCGGGGCGATCGCCGGCGGCGCCGGCCTGGGCACCATGGCCGAACGCTGGCACCGGCCCGCCGACGTCATCGCCGCCGTCGCCGTGGTGATGATCTGGTCCGCGGTGGCGCTGACCATCGGCGGCAACTGGGTCGGCACGCCCCGGGTCCGCTCGGCCGGTTTCGACCGGGGTGTCGGCAACGCCGCTCTCGCGGTGCTGGGCACCGGGATCGGCGTCTTCGTGCTGCACCGCCTCGGTATGGAGCCGATGGCCGGCTCCCGGGCGCATGCGCTGGCATACGGCTCCCTGGCGGTGGTCGGCACGACCATCGGGCTGGGGCTCGGACTGATCGCCTTGGTCGCCGAGCGCCGCATCTTCCGCCAGGAGGGGCGCCATGTCGGCGGCTGAACCGGTCGTCGCCAGCAACCCGGCGCTGGACGCGGTGATGCGGTATGTGGTGATCGGCCCCGCCTTCCACCTGCTGGCCCGACCCACGGTCGAGGGCCGCGAACATATCCCGCCGGACGGTAGCCCCGCGATCATCGCCAGCAACCACCTGTCGTTCAGCGACTCGATGGTGATCCCGCTGGCCTCGGGGCGGCGGGTGAGCTTCCTGGGCAAGGCCGAGTACTTCCACGGCACGGGCATCAAGGGCGCGCTGGTGCGTTCTTGGATGCGCTCCTTCGCCACCATCCCGGTGGAGCGCTCCGATGCCCGCGCCGCCGCCGAATCGCTGCACCTGGCCGAGCGGGTGCTCGCCGACGGCGGGGCCTTCGGGATCTATCCCGAGGGGACCCGCTCGCGCGACGGCCGGCTGCACCGCGGACGCACCGGGGTGGCCCGGCTCGCCCTGAGCACCGGCGCCCCGATCATCCCGTGTGCCCTGGTCGGCACCGATGTGCTCCAGCCGCCGGATGCACGGGTGCCCCGCCCGACCAAGATCACCGTGCGCTTCGCCCCGGCCATCGATGTGGCGGCGCTGCAGGAGCAGTACCAGAAGGCCGCGCTGCTGCGGGCGATCACCGATGCGGTCATGGACGCCATCGGGCAGATGTCCGGTCAGGAGCGCTCGGGCCGGTATGCCAGTGACGTCAACGCCGAACTCGACGCCCGCGCTCCCGGCGCGGGTCGCTGATCGCGCCCGGGGCGCGATTTAGGCTGCTCGAATGCTGCGCACCTCAGCCGCGATTGCCGCGGGCAAGCTCACGCGCGTCGCGGCCCGGCGCCGCGGCGGCGGTTCGGCGCTGCCG
>CAKZIH010000019.1 GCA_936931335.1 uncultured Nostocoides sp.
CTTCCGATCTTCGCCCATCACGATGGATTTCGCCCGCTCACCGACCCGCTCGAGCAATTCGTCGTAGACGGAACGGTGCGCGAAGACCCGACTGCCGGCGATGCAGGTCTGGCCCGCAGCCGCGAAGATCCCGGCGACGACGCCCATGGCCGCATTGGCGATATCGGCATCCTGGAACACGATATTGGGCGACTTCCCACCCAGCTCGAGGGTGGAACCGATGAAACGACCCGCCGTCGAGGAAGCGATCCGGGACCCGGTGGCGGTGCTGCCCGTGAACGAGATCTTGGCCAGATCCTGGTGGTCGACCAGCGGCGCACCCGCCTCGGCGCCAAAGCCGGTGACCACATTGATCACTCCGGGCGGGAAGCCCGCCTCGATGCTCAACTCGGCCAGGCGCAGCACGGTCGCCGAGGTGTATTCCGACGGTTTGATCACCATCGTGTTGCCGGCGCACAGAGCCGGCGCGAGCTTGCTCGTAGTGAGGGTGAGCGGGGAGTTCCATGGGGTGATCGCCCCGACGACGCCGAGCGGCTCCCGCAGGGTGTAGTTGAGCACCCGCCGGTCCGAGGTGGGAATGACCGCACCCTCGATCTTGTCGGCCAGTCCGGCGTAGTAGTAGTAATACTCGGGCAGCGTGGCCAACTGCCCGCGCATCTCCCGCAACAGTTTTCCGTTGTCCAGGGTCTCCATGCGCGCCAGTTCCTCGGCGTTCTCGGCGACCAGATCCCCCAGGTTGCGCAGCAGCCGGCCGCGCTTGGTCTGGCTCAGGTCGCGCCAGCGCGGGTCCTCGAAAGCAGCCTTCGCGGCCCGGACCGCGCGGTCGATATCGCCCGCATCGCCGCGAGCGACCTCGTAGTTCACCGCAGCAGTGGCGGGGTTGGTGCTTTCGAAGTAGGCACCAGAGCCGGGGGCAACCCGGTCACCGGCGATGAAGTGGTCGTGTCGGTCGGTCATGAATGCTCCTGGGCGAAGGCCGTGAATAGCTCGGCGAATTCGGTCGGTCGCTGCACCGGCAGCATGTGCTTGGTGTCGGGGAAGAGCTCCAGCCGGCTGCCCGGTATGGCGTCCGCCAGCCGTTGCGACATCTGCGGGGTCGAGCCGGGATCGTCGCTGCCGGTGACGGCGAGCGACGGCGCGGTGATCGAACGCAGTCGGGGACCGAGCTCAGCGTCGGCGGTGGCGAAGACCCGATAGCAGCTCAGATAGCTCTGCTGGTCATTGGCCAAGAGCGTCGTCTGGGTCTCGTCGACCAGTTCGGCCGGGACTTCGGTGCCGGCATACCAGCGTGTCAGCGACGCCCGAACGCTGCCGGCGAAGTCGTCCTTGGCCCCGCGCAGGCGGGCGAGGACCGCCGCGCGCTCCTCCGGGGTGCGCTGGCATACCGAACTGACCGAGGTAAGCGTGCTGACCAGTTCGGGCCGGTGGATCGCCAGGTGCTGGGCGATCAGCGCTCCCAGCGAGAAGCCAACGAGGTGGACGGGCTGGTCGAACTGCCCTGCGACGGCGTCCGCAAGGTCGGCCAAGGTCGTCTCCGGCGGGGCCGTCGTAGACGACCCGTGACCGAGCAGATCGGGCGCGACGGCCTCGAAGCCCGCCGTCGCCAACCGGGACCGGACGGGCGACCACATCCGGTGGTCCAGGCCGACCCCGTGCAGGAGGACGACCCGAGACTGCCGGGCGGCGGTAGTCACCGCTCGGTCGACAGGTCGGCGAGTCGCTGTTGCGGGCGACCCTGCGCGGCGGCCGCGAGCGCGACGACGATCTCCCCCGGGTGGGGGGCTTCGGCGATGCGGACCTCGACGGTCTGGTGGTGGGAGCGAATGGTGGCGTCGGTGATGTGCTTGAGCGGGATGTCGAAAATCACCCCGGCCGGTCCACGCTTCTCAACCGCCGGGAGCAGCGTGGTGGCGTTCGCCGCATCCCGGAAGTGGTTGCCGAACTTCAAGGTATGGATGAGCGCCGAGCCGTGCTCGATCTCGCCATCCAGGCCTACGATCGCCGCCTTGCCATAGGCCTCGGCGTCCGCGCCCAGCGCGGTCAGCACCCGCGGTGCGAGCAGTGCCCCGAGATCGGAGGCATTGGCGTCGATCCCCTCGGACAGGTCTCGGACGAAGCCCGCTCCCGCCCAGGGATTGTCGATGACCGCGGCGACGACCGCGACGCGGGCGGCGGGGTCGACCGGCTGACCGCCCTCGAGCACGACCTCCTCGATGATGGTCACGATCTTGCGGACGTTCACGAGTTCTTCTCCTTGACGACGACGGCGGGGTCAGTAGTGCGATCACCGATGCGGGGGTGCGGGCGGGGCCCGGTGGCCGCTGCGGCGATCACCACGATCTCGTTCGCGCGGGGCGCATCGGCAACCCGCGCCGTGACGGTTTGATAGTGGGTCCTGGTCGCGGCGGCAGTCTTGTGCCACATCGGAACCGTGATGGATTCACCGGCCTCGCAACGCATATCGGCAAAGCAGATGATCGACTCGCCACCGAGGAAGGTGCGCATCAGGTTGCCGAAGTATGGCGTGTGGATCAGCGCAGCCCCATGCTCCAGTTCGCCGGCGGATCCGACCAGGGCCGCCTTGCCGAAGGCTTCGATCTCCTCCTGCCCGCCGAGCAACGCCAGCAGGCGATCGGTCAGCGACCGCGCGAGCGAGGGCGCGATGCGCACGACGTCAGCACCGAGGTCGGTGTCCGGCGGGGTGGCCAGCCACGGGTTATCGAGAACGGCGGCAACGCTGGCCCGCAGAGCGGGGACCTCTGGCCGCTGGCCGGCCTCGAGCTGGACCTCTTCGACCTGGGTCACCAGCTTGCGCACTCGCAGCGTGGCGAGATCGCCCGCGGTGGGCGACGACACCGCAAGATTCGTTCCGATGGCGCCTGGTCGTTGCATGCCACAAAGGCTAGAACACAGCGACTTGGCCGTCAATATAGGGCACTTCGTGAGGGAGAAGAACTGAAGACACAGGGGTCTTGACGTCGGAGCGGAATCCCGCCTACCGTCTCCTGGCATACAACATCGCGATGGAGGGATGGGCCATGAGTAGGGAAGACGGGCCGCAGGTCCGGACTCATCAACCGGGGGATTTCGAGCGCCCGGCGATCGGTGTCCGCATACCCGATGACGAGCCGCCCATGCTCGAGCCGCGTGACAACGAGTCCACCGCGCCCGGCAAGCTGGGCGGCGTCTTTTGGGCGTCGGTCGCGATCTCGGCCGTCTTCGTCATCTGGGGGGTCGCGTTCACCCAAAACCTCTCCTCGGTGACCAATGGCGCGCTCAACTGGATCACGGGGACCTTCGGCTGGCTCTATCTGGTCGTCACCCTGGGGATCCTGGTTTTGCTTGCGGTCCTCGCGTTTGGGCCGACCGGTGGTATTCGCCTCGGCCGCGACTCGGACCGCCCGGAGTTCAGCACCCTGAGCTGGCTGGCGATGATCCTGTCCGCAGTGATGGGGATCGGATTGGTCTCGTATGGCGTGGCCGAGCCCATCTCCCACTTCGCCACCCCGCCGCACGACCTAGCCGAACCCGGCACTCCCGCCGCCGCGGTCCGCGCCCTGCAGTACTCCTTCTTCGACTGGGGTCTGCATGCCTGGGGCGTCTTTGCCATCTTCGGCCTGGCAATGGCCTATGGCACCCACCGCAAGGGCCGGTCCTGCCTGGTCAGTCAGCTCTTCCGACCGCTGCTGGGTGACACGGTAGATGGGCCGATCGGCAAAGCGATCGACATTCTCGCGGTCTTCTCGACCCTCTTCGGCACGACGACCTCGTTGGGATTGGGCGCGCTGCAGGTCAACAACGGACTGAACCGCCTTTGGGACGTCCCGGTCAATAACCTCACCCAGATCGCGATCATCGCGGTGGTGACCGCAATCTTCACCTTCTCGGCGGTCAGCGGGGTCAGCAAGGGCATCAAGTACCTCAGCCAGGCCAGCACCGGCCTCGGCATCCTGCTCTTCATCTTCATGCTCGCGGTCGGCCCCACCATCTTCGTTGCCAACCTCTTCGTCGAGTCCCTGGGCACCTATTTCTCCGACTTCTTCCGGATGAGCCTGCAGGGCACCGCATTCGGCGGATTGGAGTGGATGCAGTGGTGGACCTACTTCATGCTCGCGTGGTGGGTGTCCTGGGGTGCCTTCGTGGGGCTTTTCCTGGCGCGGATCTCGCGCGGACGCACGATCCGCGAGTTCATCGCCGGCGTGCTGATCGTGCCGTCCGCCGTATTCTTCACCTGGTTCTCGGTCTTCGGCGGCACGGCCATCCACGAGGACCTCAACAACGGGGCGGACATCGCCAAGCAAACCGCTGCGGACATCAACAGCGCCTTTTTCGCAACGCTGGACCGCTTCCCCCTGGCGGGAGTGACGTCGGTGGTGGCCATCTTCCTGGTCGTCATGTTCTTCATCTCCGGTGCCGATGCCAACACCTATGTGCTGAGCATGATGACCTCGCAAGGTTCGCTGGCACCCCGGCGCTGGGTTCTCGTCCTATGGGGCGTCATCACCGGCATCACCGCGATCGTGCTCATGCTCGCCGGCGGCCTCAATGCGCTGCAGAACACGGTGATCGTGACCTCAGCACCATTCCTGCTGATCATCGCCGGACTCGCCGTGTCGTTCTGGGTCGAGCTGCGCTACGACCGGCGCCACGCCAACCCGGTCCTAACCGAAACCCCGGCCAGACACACCGCACCAGGTGAGATCACCGGGGAACAGGCCGGTGCGACCGCAGCCACCATCCGCTAGGAAGGGCATCATGGAGCAGCGCACTATCGACGCCGACGCGGCCCAGGAGCGGGCCCGCGTCGTCACCGAGGCCTGGGAAGCCGCTTGGGACCGCGGCGATCTGGCACTCTTGACCGACCTGCTGGCCGAGGACTACCGGCGCATCAGCGCCAACAATGCCGAGGGTGAGACTCGCGAGGAGTTCCTGGCGTCGATCATCTCGACGCGAGCGGCATTCCCGGACCTGACGACCGTGCTCGACGAGGTCGTCGTGCAAGACGACACGGTCGCGGTGCGCTGGCACTCGACCGGCACCCATACCAACTCCATGCTGGGTGTGCCGCCGACCAATCGCACGGTCACGGTCTCGGGGGCCACCTTCGCCCACTTCGAGGGCGGGCGCATCACCACCGAGAATGTCACCTGGGACCCGCGCGCCCTCCTCGCTGCGCTGGGAATCATTTCGGTCGGGTGATCCCGGCCCTGCCGAAAGGAGTGCGCATGTCCACGCACGCGAGCATCGACCAGGACCTGATGAAACAGGTCAACCGGCAGTTCGTCACGGGGGTCACCATCGTGACCACGATGGATGGTGAAACCCCGCGCGGTCTGGCGGTCAATGCCTTCTCGAGCATCTCGCTTGACCCGCCGACGGTCCTGGTCTGCGTGATGAAGACCTCGACCACCCATGATGTGCTCTTTCGGTCGCACTATCTCGCCATCAATATCCTGTCGGTCGACCAGCTCGATGTCGTCGGCAAGATGTCGAGCAAGGCACCGGACAAGTTCGAGGGACTGGACTGGCATCCCGCGCCGCAGGGCAGTCCCGTTTTCGACCGGAGTTCGGCCCAGATGGAGGTGGAGATTCGCGAGCGGCTGCAGGCGAGCACCCACACGATCTTCATCTGTCGGGTGCTCAGCGCGGCGACAACCGAGCATCATTCGATGGTCTATAGCGCGGGCAAGTTCTTCGACGGCGGCAATCTGAGCCCCCTCGGCGAATAATGGGGCGCGTGGCGACGCACCCAACGACCGGACCGCGGCAAGAACGGAATTCCCGCTCCCGGGTGGCGGCGGAGTTGCGGCGACGCATCATTGCCGGCGAATTCAGCCCGGCATACAACCTCTCCGAGATCGCGCTC
>CAKZIH010000020.1 GCA_936931335.1 uncultured Nostocoides sp.
CCGCCGAGCTGTATGCCGTCCCGCCCGGCGAGTTCATGGGCACCCGCATGGCGCTGGTCGCCCGTGCTCGGGCGGCGAAGGATCGGAAGCTGGCCGCCGCGATCGGCAAGTTGCGCAAACCAAGCAATGCGGCGGCGGTGATCAATGCGCTGGTGCGTGCCCAGCCGCAGCTCGTCGATGAACTGGAGAGTGTCGGCGCGCAGTTGCGGGCGGCCCAGTCGAACCTGCACGGGACCGCCCTGTCCGCGCTGCGGCCGGTGCGGGATGCGCTCATCGCGGATCTGCTCGCGGCGGCACGGGAGAGCGCCCGGGGACTGGACCTGGGGTTTGCCGCGGCCATGGAAGGCGAGATCCGCGACACCGTGATTGCGGCGCTCGCCAGCGAGGATGCGGAAGCCGCGGTGACCTCGGGTGCGCTGACCCGGGCGCTGCAGTATTCCGGTTTCGGCGAGGTCGACCTGGCGGATGCGGTGGTGGCCACCGCGACGGGCCGGCGGCTGCGGGTGCTGGCCTCACCGGCTCCGCCTACTGAGGAAGCCGGGCCCACCGAGGACGCGGAGGCGGAGGTCGAGGAGGCGGCCGCGGACGAGCAGATCGAGAACGCCGACCAGTCCGAAGTTGACGTCGACGAAGAGCCTGAAGCCGACGGAGAATCCGACGTCAACGAGGAACCTGACGTTGAAGAAGAGCCGGACGTTAACGCGGATCAGGCGACTAAGGCGGTCGACCCGGCCGATGCCGAGCGGCTGATCGAGGAGGCGGCCGCGGCATACCAAAAGGCGTCGGCGGCGGTGACCGCAGCGAAAAGCGCTGTGGCGCAAGGCAGTGAACAATTGGACGCGCTCAAACTGCGGGTGGCGGCACTGCATACCGAACTCGAGTCGGCGGAGGCGGAGTTGGAGCATCTCTTCGCCAAGGACGCCCAAGCCCGGGAGGCCGTGACGGCGGCTGTCAAGGCCCGCCAGGCCGCCGCCGCGCTATTGGCGCAGCGCGAGGCGGCCGCCGACGCCTGAAGCCGTGACTAGTCGGACCCACCGGCGGCGTGCGCCGGAACGGTGCTAGGTTCGCCGGTGTCCGGTCAGGGGAAGTCTGGTGCGATTCCAGCGCTGTCCCGCAACGGTAATTCGGCTTCGGCCGTGAGCCCGAATGCCTGCCCGGCGTCCGTCAGACCCGTCCCTAGTTCTCCGCCGAGGTATGCGGAGGAAGGATCCACGATGACCCACGTCCGTATGCCCGCCACGGCCCGCAACTCCCGCCGGTCGGCCCGCCGCGCCACCGGTGCATTCGCCGCCGCCGGGATGACCACCATGGCGCTGATCGCGGTGGCGCCGGCCAGCCCGGCCGCCCCGCAACCGGGCACGATCAGCGCCCCGATCGCCGCTACTGCCCCCGCTGCCGGGTCTACCACCAAGTCCACCAGCAGCGACCGTGAGGCCGCGCGAGTGGCCGCCGGGTGGTTGAGCCGCCGCTTCGTTGACGGCACGCACCTCACCACGACCTACGACGGCACCGCCTATGACGACGCGGGGCTGACCCTGGACGCGGTGCTCGCGTTCGCCGCCGCCAAGACCAATGACGTCACCGCCGCCCGGGCGATGACCTGGCTCGCCGAGCCCGCCCGCCTGGCCGGTTACCTCGGCGATGGCACGCAGGAGTCCTATGCCGGTGCGCACGCCAAGCTGGTGCTCACCCTCAAGGTGCGCGGCCTCGACCCGAGTTCGTATGGGGGGCGCGACCCCCTCGCGGAACTGGCCGGGCTGCAGCGCGCCGATGGTCGCTTGAGCGACCGGTCGCAGTGGGGTGACTACTCCAACGGCTTCGGCCAGTCCCTGGGCGCCATCGCCCTGGACCGCGCCGGGCGCAGCGCCGCGGGACGCAAGGCGGCCGACTACCTGGCCGGTCAGGCGTGTGCCGACGGCAGCGTGCCCGTTGTCCTGGAACAGTCGACGTGCGTTGGGGACCGGGATGCCACCGCCATGGCGCTGCAGGCGTTCACCGCGACCGGCCGCGGCGCGGCCGCCCAGAAGGCGGCGAAGTGGTTGGCGACGCAGGTGCGCACCAAGGGCCATGTGAACGCCAACTCCGCAGGCCTGGCCGCGGCTGGTTTGGACCAGGTCCGCGGGTATGGCGCGGTCGCCGACGCCGCACGGGCATACCTGCGCAGCCTGCAGGTGCCCTGTTCTGCGTCCTTCGACCGTCGCGGTGCGATCAAGTACACCCCCGGCCCGTATGACGAGTCCCTCGCCGTGCGCGCCACCACCCAGGCCGCGCTCGGTCTTACCGGCGCCGACCTGGAGACCTTGGTCTCCCGCGGCTCGATCGCCTACGCGCCGGCGGCTGGCTGCCGCTGAGCGGCTGAGCCCCGCGGGCCCAGCAACCCACACGCCTGAGCCCCGGCCACCACCCAGTGTGGCGGCCGGGGCTCTGGTCGCAGTGTGCCGTGTGGCGGGCTCAGCCCAGGACGTCGACCGCGTCGTACCCGCTCACGCTGCCCGCCAACAGGCGCAGGTGGTGGCGGATATCGCCATACGAGTGCTCGATCGCGGTCAGGCGCGCGGTGAGGTGGCCGACGGCATACTCGGCGGTCATCCCGATGCCGCCGTGCAACTGGATGGCCTCCTGACCGATGTGGCGGCCCGCCTTGCCCGCGGTGACCCGCACCCGGGAGGCGGCGGCCGCGTCGTCGGGGTTCGCGCTCAGGGTCATGGCGCCGTGCAGCACGGTGCTGCGGGCCAACTCCAGCGAGGTGTACATATCCGCAGCCCGCTGCGTCAGGGTCTGGAAGCGCATCAATGGCACGCCGAACTGCTTGCGGGACTTCAGATACTCCACGGTGAGCGAGAGCGCGGACTCCATCGCCCCCAGCGCCTCGCCGGCCTGGATGATGATCCCGAGGTTGACGGCGCGCTGCACGCTGGCCGCATCCCCGTCGATCTTCCGGGCGCTCGCCGAACTCAGGTCGAGACGGTTGCCCACCGGCTTCGGGTCGGCGATCACGAAGACGCCGACCGCATCACCAGTGCGGGCGGTGGTGACGACCTGGGTGGCCGCGGCGGCATACGGGATCGGCTCGCGAACGCCGCTCAGACTCTCGCCATCGGCAGTGACCGTCGGAGTCAGCGACCAGGCGCGGCCGGGCTCATAGAGCGCCGGAACGATGAGTTCGGTTCCCTCACAGAGGGATTCCAGCAGTGAGTCATCCCCGAGCAGACTCCCGGCGACCAAGGCATCGGCATACGGCGTGCGCACTCCGGCCCGGCCGAGCTCAATGGCGACGATCGTCGCCTCGACTGGGCTGGCGCCCATCCCACCGACGTCCTCGGCGAAGGGCAGTCCCAGCGCGCCGAGTTCGGCCAGGGCCTGCCAGAGCGCCGGGTCGTGCTCGGGGTCGCCGGGGGCCGGCGTGGTGCGGTGCTTGGCGAGCAGGTCGCGGACGCTGTCGCGCAGCGCGAGTTGCTCATCGGAGAAGTCGAAATCCATTGCCGGATCAGCCTTTCAGCCCGAGGATGCCGCTGGCGATGACACTGCGCTGGACCTCATTGGAACCGCCATAGATCGAGGCCTTGCGGAAGTTCAGATAGACCGGGGCGGCGTGCTGGGCCCACTGCGGCACCTGCGAGTTCGCATCGACATCCCAGGCCAGGGTCATCGGGCCACCGAGGTCGGCGATGAGCTCCAGCACGTCCTGCTGCACCTGGCTGCCGCGCAGCTTGAGGATCGAGGACGCCGGATCGGGTTTGCCGCCATGGGAATTCGCCGCCACCCGCAGCACCGTGAGCTCCAACGCGGCGAGATCGCACTCCAGCTCCACGATCCGGGCGGCGATCAGCGGGTCGTCGAGCAGGCTCCCGTCGTCGGTGGCCACCGAGGCGGCATACGACTTGGCGGCCACGAGCTTGCTCTTGATCCAGCCGGTCGGTGCCACCCCGACCCGCTCATTGCCGAGCAGGAACTTCGCATAGTCCCAGCCGCGATTCTCTTCCCCGACAAGCAGATCCGCGGGCACGCGCACGTTATCGAAGAAGACCTCGTTGACCTCGTGGCCGCCGTCGATCAGTTGAATCGGGCGCAGGCTGACCCCGGGGGTGCTCATGTCGATGAGCAACATGGAGATGCCCTGTTGCGGCTTGGCCGCCGCGGGATCGGTGCGCACCAGCGTGAAGATCCAATCGGCATACTGGCCCAACGTGGTCCAGGTCTTTTGGCCGTTGACCACGTACTCGTCGCCATCGCGCACCGCGGTGGTGCGCAGCGAGGCCAGGTCCGAGCCCGCCTCCGGCTCGGAGAAGCCCTGACACCACCAGATGTCCAGGTTCGCGGTCGGGGGCAGGAAGCGCTGCTTCATCTGCTCGCTGGCGAAGGTCGCGAGGACCGGGCCGATCATGTTGGCGTTGAAGGCGAGCGGCGCCGGGACGTGGGCGCGGGCCATCTCATCGGCCCACAGATACCGCTGCAGATCGCTCCAGTCCTGGCCGCCCCACTGCGTTGGCCAGCCGGGCACGGCCAGTCCGGCCTCGTGCATGATCCGGTGGGCGGTGCGGAAGTCCTCCGCGGACAATTCCGCCCCGTCTGCGACCCGGTCTCGGATCTCCTGCGGTATGGCGGTGGTGAAGAACTCCCGCATCTGCTGCCGGAAGCGTGCCTCGTCGGCGGTGAGTCCGCGTTCCATGGACCGTCCCCTTCGTCGCTGCGGCCGGTGGTGCCCGGCGCATGGCTATTGAACTATGCAAGCGCTTAGTTCCTCCACCCCGGGCCGGTATGACGTGCCGCACCCGCGCTGGGTCACCCCCGGCGCCCTAGCCGAGTGATGCGGCAGGGGATCAGCGCACCAACCGACGCAGGGTGACCGGCCGCCGGGCGTCCGACTCGATCTCGGCCAGTTGCGCCAGATAGAGCTCCGCGCAGGCCAACGCGTCGAGGAAGGCGTCGTGGGCGGCATACGAAGGCAAGCCGAAACGTTGACGAAGTTTCCACAGCCGCAAGGCATTCCGCGGTGGCTGGGCGCGGCGCTCCGGGGGCAGCATGCTGCGGCCGATCTCCAGGGTGTCGATGACCCGCATCGGCACCTCCCGCCCGTATGCCGCCCGCGCCAGCACCCCGAGGAAGCCGGTCTCCACGACCGCATAGTGCGCGAGCAAGACCCGCCCGGTGAGCGCGGTGAGCACCACGTCGAGCGCCTCGCGCGCGGCGCATCCCGTGGCGAGCATGTCGTCGGTCAGGCCGTGGATGCGCGCACTCTGCCCCACCCCGGCCCCGGTGGTCGGCCGCACGTGCAGCTGGGTCGCCCCGGACAGCACGATCCGCCGCCCGTCGATGGGCACGAAACCGACGCTGAGCACCTGATCGCGCCGCGGGTCCAAACCGGTGGTCTCCAGATCGAGGGCCAGCAGCCGCAGTTCCCCGGCCGGAGTCTCCAGGGCTGGCAGACCCGCCTGCCCGTATGCGGTGAGCACGGGATCATCGCTGCTCTGCGCCAGCCGACCCAGCGTGGCCTGCGCCCGCCGGTGCCGGCTCCAGGGGACGGTCGGGCTCACCCGAGTTTCCCGGTCCCGTATGCCGTGCCCAGCGTCCCCAATGCCGCCCGGACGATGGCAAACGCCTCCCGCAGGTGGCGCTTCTCCACGCTGGAAAGGCCTTCGGGGGCGATGTGATTATCCGGGGCGCTGCCTGCGGCCACTGCACCCACTTGGTGGGCGAGCCGGGCATACGAAAGGAACTCGAAGGCATCGCGTAGTTCCTCGCCGCGATCCGCAGCCATCACCCCGGCGGCCACCGCGTCGGCCAGTCGCGCCTGCGTGGAAACGGCGGGGGAGCCGATCGCCAGCGCATGCACCCGGGCGAGTTCGACCACGGGCAGAGTCCCGCCGGCCTTGATGTCCAGAGTGTCCTTGTGCTCGCCCTCCTTCTGCACCACAAGGTTGCGGAAGAAGCCCAGCGGAGGTTCATGCGCGCTCGCGGCGCCCGCCAGGTGGGCCAGGAAGCGCGGTGAATCCGGTGCGGCAGCGCGGATTTGGGCGACGAGGGCGGCATACAGGCTGGCGTCCCCGGCGATCGGGCGCATATCGAAGAAGATGCTCGCCTGCAGTACCGCATCCGGCACCGGCGCCCCGAGCCAGCGGCCGAAGGTGACCTGCCATTCGTGCTGGGTCATCCGCCAGCGGGCGTTGCTGGCCATAATGCCGCCGGCGCATCGGGGATAGCCGGCATCGGCCAGCCACCCGGTGACCAGTTCGGCCAACTGGCCGAAGTAGGCGCGGTCGGCGTCGGTGGCGCCATCGGCGAGCAGCAGCGCATTGTCCTGATCCGCGCCTAAGGCCTGTTCCATCCGGGCCCGCGACCCCAGGGTCACCCAGCAGTAGGGGACCGGTTCCGGCCCGAGTTGCCGGTGCGCCAAGTCGATCAGGCGTCGTTCGACGGCGTCGCCGACCGAGGTGACCACCCGGCCGATGTCCTGGGCGCTGGCGTCCTGGGCGACCAGTGCGGCGACCACAGCGGGCAGGCGGGCGGCCGCGTGAGCGACGCCGGCCGGATCGTCCTGTTTGGCAATCTCGCCAGCGAGGAAGACCGGATGGGCGGTCTCCAGGCGCAGCAGGTCGGTGGTGGTGACCACGCCGACGGGCCGGCCGTCGGCCTCCAGCAGCGGGAGATGATGAATATTGCGGCCCACCATCTCCAGCAGCGCCTCGAAGGCAAGCGCATCGGCGCCCGCGGTCACCGGCGAGTCCGTCATCACCGCCATGACCGGTATGTCGTGATCCCGCCCCGCGGCCAGCACCCGGTTGCGCAGGTCCCGGTCGGTGAGGATCCCGGCGAGCCGGTCATCCTGGGTCACCAGCAAACAGGAAACGCCCTGCTCGGCCATGGTCTGCGCGGCCTGGCGGATGGACGCGGTCCGGGGCACGGTCACCGGGTCGCGGGTGATCAACTCGCGCACGGTGCTCTTGAGGACGGCGCCGCCGGAGGCGCTGGTCTGCTGGGCGGCCACCGCGGTGGCCAGGCGCCGGCTGCGTTGCGCGTCGAAGAAAGTCGCGAATTCCGGTTCGGTGGAATGCAATTCGGCGAAGACCGCGGCATCCATGGAGATGGTCAGGGTGTCTTCGATGGCCATCACGGAGAACTGCGCCGGATTGCCGCCGAGCAGCGTGGTGGCCCCGAAGCATTCCCCCTCCGCGGCTCGGTCAACGAGCGACCCGAGCGCGTCACGGACCTCGATGGCGCCGGAGCGCACGACATACAGGCGGTAGTTGTCCTGCCCCGGGGTCATCATCGCGGTGCCGCGGCGGTGATATTCGATGCTCATCCGGCGCACCAACCCGGTGAGCACCGATTCATCGAGCTCGGCGAAGGGCGGATGGGCCGCGAGGAAGTCGCGGACCGCCGCCAACTCCACATCGAGCGCCATTGGCCCATCGTCCCAGACGGTCGGTGTCTGGCGGGGAAATCGCGGCGTAGATTGGCCGGGCCATGGCCGCCTCCGCCGCTCCCGATGCTTCCGAGCCGCGCCCGTATGTCGGTCCCGCCGGCCCCCGGGTGGTCGCGGCGGTCGCGATCGGCGGGGCGATTGGGGCCGCGGCCCGCTGGGCGCTGGTGACCGGCGGGCCGGGTGGGGTGTGGGCCACGATGGTCGTCAATGTGGCCGGTTCTGTGCTCATGGGGGTGCTGGTGACCTGGTTGCTGGACCGGCGCGCCTCCCCGCTGGTGCGGCCCTTCGTCGGCACCGGGGTGCTGGGTGGGTTCACCACCTTTTCCACCTATGCCGCCGACGGCCACCGCCTGCTGGCGGGCGGCTCGGGGTGGGTGGGCACGGCATACCTGCTCGGCACGCCGGTGCTCGCCGTGGCCGCGTGCGCGCTCGGGGTGCTGCTTACCCGGTCGGTATGCGGCCGTCGGCTGCCCGCGACCGCGGTCGAGGCCGGGGATCTGCCGGCGCCGGGGGAGGAGGAATGCTGAGCCTGCTCCTCGTCATGGCGGGCGGGGCCGCGGGCGCGGTATGCCGTTACCTCCTCGACCGCGCGGTCGCCGCCCGTTGGGGGCGGCAGTTCCCCTGGGGCACCCTCGCGGTCAATGTGTTTGGCTGTTTCCTGCTCGGTCTGGTCAGCGCCCGGCTCGCGGGTGACCTGGCCCTGCTCCTGGGCACCGGCTTTTGTGGGGCACTGAGCACCTATTCAACCTTCGCGAGCGAGAGCACGGGTCTGCTGCAGGAAGGCCGGCCCACCGCCGCTCTGACCAACGCCGGGCTCAGCCTGGTGCTCGGCCTGGGCACGTTCAGCCTCGCGGTGGCGCTGGCCGGCTGACGGCCGGGGGAGGTCTGCAAGGGGCGTCAGCAGGTCCTCGACGGATTCGCCTTCCTTCCGTCGCTGCGGCCGCTCCAACGCCCGGTACCGCGCAGCCATGGGTGGCTCAGTTCGTCGGCGCCGTCGGCGGCGGCGCCGACGACGCGCCAGGATCACCGGGCGGGGGGCGGCGCGGCAGCTCCGGCGCGCCAGACGGATTCAGGCGAGCTGCGGCCCCGAGCCCGGGCCCGAGGTACTCGACGCCCGTAACGTCACGCACGAACTCGGCGAAGGTCGGCATAGTGAAGCGCAGCACGCCGTGGCCGGCGGCTTCGATCAGCCCTTTGTCGATCAGACTGCGCCGAGCCAGGCTCTACTGCGGCGTGGTCCGGCCGGTCGCCGCCACCAAGTCGCCGGTTGCGACCGCTCCCTGTGCGGCGGCAACCATCGCCATCCCGGTCAGCAAAGCCTGCTCCACGGGGGTGGCCTTCGCCCAACGACCCCGGAACATGCCGCCCGCCATGCTGGACGCAGTCACCTCCTGCGCGGCACGAACATCCTCGAGCGCGATGACATCACCGGCCGAACTGGGGGAGCGCGCCAGCCACGCCTCATGCCCAAGCTTTTGCAGCATGAACGGGTTACCCGCCGCCGTGCTCACCACTTCCTCCACCGCGCCCGGAGCCCACCGCACCCCCAGGCCTAACGCCGGCTCCAGCAGCACCCGATGCGCCGCGTCGGCGACCAAGCGGGGCAGGGCCAAGTAATCAACACATCAAAGCACATAAATGAACGGATTTATAAGCACTTATGTAGGCCGAGCCCCTGGCTTCAGCCTCTCGCCTGGTTCGGCCCCAGGTCCTCGGCTCGGTAGGTGTGGGTGATCCCAAGTCCCGATGAGGCGTTCACCGGCTGAGCCCGACGCCGGAGGTCATCCGCGGGCTCAGCCGGCGTCCACGTCCGCCGCCAGCCATGCTCCGAAGGCGCCGAAGGAGTAGGGCCGCCCGAGGAAGTCGGCGACCAGGTCCGCGGCGTCGCGGCGCCCACCCGGGGCGAGCACCCGGTCGCGGTAGCGCTCCGCCGTCGCCGGATCGAAGAGGTCGTCGCGGTCGAAGGCACCGAACATGTCCTTGGCGATGACCAGGCTCCACATATAGGTGTAGTAACCCGAGCCATAACCATCCAGGTGACCGAAGGCCGCCTGGAAGTGGGTGTCCGGGATGCGCGCATACAGGTCGTAGCGCTCCTGCAATTCGGCGACCAGCGCGGTGTGATCGGCCGGCCGGTTCTTGTGCAGGTAGTAGGAGACCGCCGCATAGAACATCTGGGTGCGCGCCTGCAGGCCCTTTCCGAACTCGTGCCCGACCCGCATTCGGTGCACCAGATCGGCCGGGATCGGCTCACCGTCCTCGTCGGTGGCGAAGCTACGCAGCACGTCGGCGTCCCAGGCCCATTCCTCGAGCATCTGCGAGGGCGCCTCGACGAAGTCCCATTCGGTGGCCACCCCACTGAACCGCGCCCAGTGCTGGTCCTGGCCGCCGAGGATGTGGTGGACCAGATGCCCGAACTCGTGGAAGAGGGTGGTCACATCGCTGTGCTCCATGAGTCCGCGCGGGAAATTGCAGACCAGGCTGCCCTCGGGCAGCGAATGCCCGCTGACCCCGGACACCAGCGAGAACTGCGCGGCGTGCTTGAACTTGCCGTCGCGCGGGTGCAGGTCGAGATAGATCCGCCCGATCCGCTTCGAGTCCCGTTCCACGTCGTATGCGGTGACCTCCGGATGCCAGGTCGGCACCTCGGGCAGTTCCACATAGCGCACCCCGAAGAGCCGGCCGGTGACCTCCAGCAAGCCGGCCCGCACCTTGGCGAAGTCGAAATAGCGGCGCACCTGTTGGGCATCGACGTCGAAGCGCTCCCGGCGCACCAACTCCGCGTAATAGGCGGAGTCGGCCGAGGTGAGCGACTCGATCGCCGGGTCGTCGCGCTGCGCCCGCTCCACCAGCACCGCGAGATCGCGCCGGCCGGGTTCGGCGGCCAGGTCGGCGATCCGGTCGATGAAGTCGCCGATCGCCTCTCCCGAGCCAATCATCTTGGTCTGCGCGTCATACGCCGGCCAGTCCGGATAGCCCAGCAACTCCGCACTCTCGGCGCGCAGGTCGAGCATCTCGTGCAGGATCGGGTCGTTCTGCGGCCAGGCGCGCGAGTTCGCGGCGGCGACCAGCGCGCGGCGGGCGGCGGCGTCCTGAGCGAAGGTGCGGAACGGGATCGAGTCGGGATAGTCGGTGGTGATCGTCACCAGGCCGTCCGCATCGGGCTCGTGCGCGTCCACATAATCCTGCGGCAGGCCGGCGAGCCGGTCGGGGGTGATCCGGATGGAGCGGACGTCCTCGCGGATGTGCCGGGAAAACTCCTGACTGAGCAGGGTGGCCCGTTCGCTGATCTGCACCAAGCGCTCGCGGGTCGCCTCGTCCCGGTCCACACCGGAGCGGCGGAAGTCGCGCAGCGTCCGCGCCAGGAAACGCTCCGCGTCCGGGTCGAGACCGGCCGGGTCGAGGGCGGCGAAAACCGCATACAGATCGGCGTCGAGGGAACGATCGGTGAGATAGCGGGAGATCTCCTGCGTCGCGCTCTCGCAACGGCCGCGCACGGCCGGGTCCGGGTGCACCTCCGCCAGCAGGCTGGCAATCCCGCTGGCCGGGCCGATGGCGAGGGAGACGGCGTTCTCCAGGTCCAGGACCTCCAGCGTCGAGCGCTGAGCGCCCTCGGTGGGCTGGGCGTCCTTCAGCCGGGTGTCCTTGAGTTGAGCATCCAGCTCGCGGGCGCGGCTCAACCCGGCGCTCACCCGGGCGTCCACGAAGGCCGCCCAGTCGTCGGCGCCGGTGGGCAGTTCGAGGGGGGCCAGGGCGGCGGTATTGGTCACGCAGCCGAGGCTATGTCACTCCTCCGACAGCCCGGCTTTCCCCCTCGGTATGGCCGTGCCCGCCCGCTAGTTTGTGCCCACGGCCGCACCGATCGCCGAGGTACGCCGCCGGCTCGCCGCCACGGCGGCCCACACCAGGAGCGCACCGACGGGGGCGACATCGGTGCGCCAACCAAGGGTGAACGATTCCACCGCGGGGGTCAGGCCGACCACCCGGCCGGGCACATAGGCCAGCGCGAGGATCACCCCGCGCACCAGCCAGGCGGCGCTCACCAGGCTGGGCAACCGGCCACTGCCAGCCAGCACTGCGGGCAGCAGCGCCCAGGCCAGTTGGTCGTACCAGGGCAGCACATAGGGGGCGCCCACGGGATACGCCAGGCAGAGCGCAAAGGTGAGCCGCAGCGCGGCCTGGTCACGCGGCGATCCGGCTGCTCCGCGCGCGCGGGGGGTGAGCAGACGCCATACCGCCCAGGCCAGCGCGACGCAGGTGAGCGCGGCTGCGGCGAAGAGCAGCGAACGCCAGGTGGCGTCGGGCAGGTGGCCGCCGAACCACTCATACGCCCAACGCCAGGGCGTAGCCAGCGAGATCGAACGGCGCGAGCGCCCCAACTGCTCATAGCTATGCGGTCCCGCCCACACCTGCAGCGGCACGAGCACCGCGGCGGCCCCGATCACCAGCGCGGCGGCGCGTTTCACCCATTCACCGATCCCGGACTCACGGGTCAGCAGGGGCGCGAGCAGCAGAGCGAGGAGGACGACCCCGGCGGTCAGCTTGACCCCGGTCGCCAACCCGGCCAGCACTCCGGCGGCCAGCGCGCCCGGCCAGCCGGCGCGCTTGGCCACCAGCAGCGCCGCCACCATCAGCGGCGTGGCCAGCGTGTCCACATGCGCGCCAAGGACTCCGGTGGCGATGACCAGCGGGTTCGCGGTCCACAACACATCGATGAGGGCGTGACGCTGCGACAGCAACCGACGCAACAACCAGCGCGTGGCCAGCCAGGCCAACACCACGAACACCTGCCAGACCCAGACGACCTGACGCAGGTTGTCGGCACCCACCCAGGCCGCCGCGAGCTGAGCCAGCTTCGCCAGCGGCCCATAGATGCTCGGCGTGCTCTGCCACGGCGGCTGCACCCCGCTGGTCACCGGGTCGGCGCCGCCCTGCCAGGCGTTAGGGGCGACGGTCCACGGATCCCCGCCCTCGAGCGCGATCTGCCCGTATGCCGCGTAATTGGTGTGATCGGCCGAGCCGAAGGGCATGACCAGCAGGCAGCCCAGTGCCAGCGTCGCGAGCGCCGGGGCCGGGAGTCGGCGGGGGGCGCGCAACTGCAACGCCACCGCGAGCCCGCCCACGACATACGCCCCGGCGAGCAGGGCGGTGACCGTGGCCGGCGAGAGTGTCCAAGGCAGCAGCGCCCCCGGCGCCCAGCCCCGCGGACCCAACGGCGGGGTGGCCGCGCTGACGCCGGAGCAGCCGACGACCAGCAGGGTCATCAGCGACAGGGCAAGCAGGGCGCGCCCGGCCCACCCGGGCATCCACCCGGCCGGGTGGGACCCCTCAACCGGGCGGGACAGCTCAGCCCGGTCTGGCAGTCCATCCCGCTGCGGCACGGGCATACCGTCAGCGGCCCCGCCCACCGGCCACGACCCGGGCGACATCGCGCATCTGCCGGCCGCGGTGCACCACCCCGCGCCAGTCGCGGCCGCTGGCCCGGTGGGTGAATTCCACGGGCACCTCGACCACCCGGTAGCCAGCGGTTAGCACGTCGAGCAGCAGCCCGACCTCGACGCCCCAGCCGCTGGCCAGCGGCAGTGCCGCGTCATACGCTTGGCGGGTCAGACAGCGCATTCCGTTGAGCGGCTGGGCGATGCGCCGGCCGGTACGAGCTTCCACGGTGCGTTGCGCCAGGCGCACCACCCGGCCACCACCCTTCGAGGAGTTGGCGCGCGGGATGTTCGCGATGGTCATATCCGCCTCGCCCGCTAGCACGGGTGCGAGCAGCGGGGCGAGCCCCGCCGCACTGGCGCCCAGGTCGGCGTCCACGAAGAGCAGCGCGAAGTCCCCGCCGCCGGGAGTCGCGGCGACCGCGGCGGCGCCGGTCGTCATCGCGGCGGCTTTCCCCTGATTGCCGGTATGCCGTTCCACCCGCGCCCCAGCGGCGCGCGCCAGGTCGCCGGTCGCGTCGCTGCTGCCGTCGTCCACGACGATCACCAGCTCCACCCCCGGCAGCGCGGTCACCGCGCGAACCGTGTCGGCGATCCGGTCGGCCTCATCCTTGGCCGGGATGACGGCGGCCACGCTGCGCGGGGTGGGCATGATCAGCGCAGGGTGACCTGGCGGTTGACCAGTCCGGCGCGGGCGCGGCGCTCCTCGCCGGTGAGTTCCGCGTCGGTGCGGGCGGCGGCATACCGGCTCATGAACTCGGTGAGCGCCTGGTCGTAATCGGCCGCCTCGGTGCCGCGCGGCAGTTCCCAGACGGGGATGATCAGGCCGCGCGCGCGGAAGGCACCGAGCATCCGCGTGCCCTCGCCGAGGCCGCTGGCGCCGGCCGCCCAGAGGCGGGCCACCGCATTCGTGGCGCTGTCCTCGTCGTCGGGGAGGATGAGGCGGATGTGCGGGCGGTCGCCGAGCAGGCACCAGTAGGCGGATTCCGCGCCGGACATCTTGGTGGTGGGGACCACGGTCTCGTTGGCGCGCTGCATGGATTCGGCCGCTTCGCCCTGCAGGTCCTGGCCCTCGACCCAGAAGTCGAAGCCCTCATGCACCGTGACTACGGGCGCCTCGGTCAGCTCCAGCAGCTCCTGCAGCGGCGGGGTGGCATCGGTCGCGGATTCGACCCGGGCCACCGGCTGGCCGGGCTCGGCGGCCAGCGCCGCGAGGATGGCCGCGCCGAGGTCGCGGGAGGCGTCACCACTGGAACTGCCGCCCTGGGTGGCCACCAGGATGCTCCCGTCACCGCGGCGCAGCGCGGGCCAGGCCATCGGCAGGACGGTGGCGATGGTCACCTCGCTCGGCCCGCCGTCGGGGGCAACCCCGGCCTTGAGCGGCACGGTCGTCGTGGCCGCCGGGAGGATCTCGCTGAGGGCGACCCAGTCGCTCTCCCCGGGCAGCCCGGCGAACGGCCGGGCGGAGTATGTCGCGCCTCGTGCTGCCTTGGGGGTCGCGTCCTTCTTGCGTCGTGAGGCCTTACCCATGACAGGCGATCATGCCCGACGACGGCTGGGGCCCCCGAGGGCGGCCCAGACGGTGACCGCGCCTTGCTTCTCGTTGACACCCCATTCGTGAGCGAATGAGCGCACGATCCGCAGGCCTCGGCCGCTCACCGCGAACACCGCTTGCGGGCGCACCATCGGCGTCGACGAGCCGCCGCCGTCGGTGACATCGACCTCGACGACCCCATTGCGCTCGGTCCAGTGGACTCGAACGGTGTTGTCGTGCAGGGGCTGGGCGTGGCTGAAGGAGTTGGTGACCAGTTCGGAGAGCACCACGGCGACCTCGTCGATGGTCTTTTCGGGCACGGAGCGCGCGACCAGGTCGGCGACCACGGCCTCCCGCAACTTGCGCAGGGAGGAGGCCTTCCACGGGGCCCGGATGGTCCGGGCCGTCCCGACGCCGATCAGCCCGCCGAATTCGTCAGTCGCCGTACCGTCGTCGGCAGTCGGCTGGGTCGCTTCGGTGTCTTCGGCGGGTGTGGCCATTGCTGATTCCTCCTTCGGCGCCAACCGGGCGGGCGCCAATTCGCTCACCGAGACTATGCGACCGGGGGTGCGGCCGGGGCGGCACGGGCATACGTGCGGCCCATGGAGAGCGTCAGGGCGTGCCAACCGCCTCGGAGCCGGTATGCGCGTGCGCGAGGAAGGCGTCGATCTCGGCTCCGGTCGGGGCGGTCGCCGGGCCGCGCCGGGTCACCTTGATGGCACCGGCGGCATTGCCGCGGCGGGCGGCCTCGACCCAACTCAATCCGGCGGCCCGGCAGGCGAGCAGCACGCCGGTATGGGTGTCGCCCGCACCATTGGTGTCCACGGGCTTCTGCGGGTAGCCGGGCAGGATCGTCAGCTTGCCGTCGGCCATCACCACGCAGCCGCGCGGCCCGTCGCGCACGATGCCGACCCCGCCGGCCGGGAGGCGCTCGCTGACCGCGCGCACGGCCTGCTCGATCCGCTCGTGCCCGGTGAGAGCCTGGGCCTCTTCGGCATTGCCCGTCCAGACGGTGGTGCGGGCCATGACCCGGTCGATGAGCGGCCGGTCGAGTTCAGCGAAGGTGGCGCCGGGGTCGAGGACGACCACCACATCGTCGGGGAGCTGATCCAGCCAGGCGAGCAGCGGGTCTCGGGTGCGTCCCACCAACGAAAAACCACTGATACACACCAGATCTCCGGTTTGCGGGTCGCTGCGCTGCAGCAGCTGCGGGGTGATCCACCGCTCCGCGCCCTGGCTGGTGACGAAGGTCCGCTCGGCGGTCGGTTCGATCATCACGAAGCAGACCCCGGTGTCCCGCTCGGGCAGCGGATCGCTGGACCAGGCGATCCCTTCGGCCCGTAGGGCGGCACGGACCAGGTCGCCATTGGGCCCGGTGCCGTGGGCGCCCGCGAGCACGCAGGAGGCGCCCGACCGGGCGGCGGCGACCAAGATGTTGACGGCACCCCCGGCATACCGGTCCTGGGCGTGGGCCATGACATTCCCGCCCCGACGGGGCAGCGCAGGCACCGCCACGACCTCGTCGACGAGGGCCTGGGCGGAGTGGATCACGCGCGGCATGGCGCGCATCCTGTCATGCTGCGCGTGGAGGCGGCCAGGGCCGGACCCGCGTCGGCGCGTTGGTTTCTCTGGGCCCTGACCGGCTGTGTCCGGGGTCCCCTGGTGCTGGCCGCCCACTGCCATTAACCCCTGGAGTTCAGAACGTATTCTGCATTATCGTCGCGTCATGGCCGCGCTGTCCCGCCCGCGTTTTCAGTCCTCCGACTTGAGTCGTCACACGGCTCGAGTGTTCGCCGCTGCCGAGGATCACCCCGTCGATGTCACGCGTCGCGACGGTGAGGACTTCGTGCTCATGACGAAACGGGAGGCGAAGGTGCGGGAGGAACTGCTGCACTTCGCGTCCCAAATCATCGCGGCGACGACGGACTGCCATGGCACACTCGCCGAGCGAATGAGCCGGGTCTTCCCGTGGATGCTCTCCCTGAGCTCGCAGGATCGTGTGCTCTGCGCGAGTGAACTCGTCGATGCGGCGCGGGCATCCTTCTCCACCCACCAGCCCCATCTGGCGATCGCGCAGATGACCGCGTGGCGCGAGACGGCAATCGCGACCGCCGCCGGCCTCGGGGAGGCACGTATCGAGTGGCTCACCGGGGCCCAGCCTGTCGAGCGTCCCTGACCCGTGACGCGTAAAGGGCAG
>CAKZIH010000021.1 GCA_936931335.1 uncultured Nostocoides sp.
GGCCCGGAATGGCGGGCCCGGTGGCAACGTTGTCGCAGGAGGCGTCGAGCGACGCCGACCCGCACCCCGGAAGAGGTATGCCGCATGGCCACTCGCGCGATCACCCAGTCCGACATCCAGTCGACCGTCGTTGACAATGACATCGTCCTGCTCGACTTCTGGGCATCGTGGTGCGGGCCCTGCCGCCAGTTCGCCCCGGTCTTCGAGAAGGCATCGGAGGCCAACCCGGACATCGTCTTCGGCAAGGTGGACACCGAGGCCGAGCAACTGCTCGCCGCCCAACTGCAGATCAGTTCGATCCCCACGATCATGGCCTTCCGTGAGGGCATCCTCGTTTTCCGGGAGGCCGGCGCCCTGCCCGCCGCCGGCTTGGACTCCGTGATCGAGCAGGTCAAGGCGCTGGACATGGACCAGGTCCGCAGCCAGCTCGCCACGCCCCAGGAGGGCTGAGCCCACACGCCCACCCCCGCGCCGCGACGTAGCGGCGGGGTGGGGATGCGCAGGGGGCTTGCCCGGCATACGTAAACGGGCCGCAGGCGGTTGAGGCCGGTATGCCGGTCGGCTTGCCTAGACGCATGAGCACCGCGTCCGCCACTGGCAGCTATGTCGTCGGTACTGGCTATGCCCGGGGTGTGGAATATGACCGGCTGGAGCGCCAGGCCGCACTCACCTTCCCCGCCGAACTGCGCGCCATGCGCGAGCACGGCCTGGCCGACGGGGGCACCGTCCTCGATCTCGGCAGCGGCAATGGGGCGGTGACTCGCCGGCTGCGCGAGGCGCTGCCGCACGCCACCGTCTTCGGCAGCGATGTCGACCTCGAGCTGCTGGCCAGCGTCGAGGGCCCCACCGTCCCCATCATCGACGAGCGAATCCCGTTGTCCGACAACAGTGTCGACGACGTGGTGATGCGCTTCGTCGCTCAACATCTCACGCCGCAGGCACGCGCCCGCAGCTATGCGGAGTCCCTGCGCGTCCTCAAGCCCGGCGGTCGCCTACACGTCATCGACGTGGACGACAGCGACGCCGGCCACAGCAGCGGCAAGGTCGTGCGTGGGCTGGTAGAGATCTTCGGCGAACTGCGCCACATCCAAGCCGCCAATGGCGGCGACCGCTTCGTCGTCAAGAAGGTCCCGGCCGAGCTCGATGCCGGCGGCTTCACCGAGGTCACCCCCGTCAAGACCGCCGTCACCACCGACGAGCACCCGGTCGCCGCCTTCTCCGTCCACATGGGCCCGGACCGCTACGTCCCGCTGGTCTCCGCCGGCCTGCTGACCGTCGAACAGTTGGCCGTCGTCGGCTGGTCCTGGGAGAACCTGCGCCGCGACCCCGACGCCTTCATCTCGATCAATGTCCACACCGTCCACGCGACCGCGCCGGACGGCGCCGTCGGCACCACCGAGCAAGGAGAGAGCGCATGAACCCCAATCTCAAGACCTTCCTGGCCATCTTCTTCTTCATCTGGGGGGTCGTCGGCGTGGTCCTCGCGGCCGTCAACCTCCAGTCCACCCCGGCCAGCACCACGAATGCCGTGATCTTCGGCTGCGCCGGCGTCGTCGGCTTCGTCTGCGGCTGGCTGCTCATGCGTCGCCCGTCCTACTGACCTGACCCATCCCTGCCACCGACAAGGAACCCCCGGCGTGAATGCCCTTCGCTTCCGTGACAGCCTGCGGGTCGAGTCCATCGACGACCGCCTGCTCTTCCTCCTCAACGACGAGACGGCGACCATCGTCGAGAATCCCCAGACCGCGCAGGTGGCCAAGCTGATCGACGGCACCCGCACGCCCGCGGATATCATGTCCGCGCTGGCCGGCGTGCTCGGGCCCAACCAGGTCTTCCTGGAGATCGCCAAGCTGCAGAAGGCCGGTCACGTCCTGCAGACCCCCTCCACCGGCACCCCCGCCGGGGCCTATGTCGAGGCCTTCGGCAAGCGCACCGACGGCTACCTGACCCGCACCGAGACCTTCGATGTCACGGTGATGGACCTGGCCGACCTGGGCTTTCAGGGCTCGCTCACCGCGGCGCTGGTGGCATACCCGCAGGTCAGCGTGGGTAGCGCTGGCTCGGTCTTCGAGGCCGCCGGATGCGACCTGGTGGTCGTGGTGGTCACCGACTACCTGCAGGCCCCGCTGCGGGAGATCAACAAGCACTTCAAAGGCAGCGGCCAGTCCTGGCTGCTGGTCAAGCCGGTGGGCCGTGAGGTCTGGGTGGGGCCGCGCTTCATCCCCGGCCAGACCGGTTGCTGGGAGTCCGTCGAGGACCGGATCGCCGCCAACCGCCAGGTGGAGCGCTATATCGCCGGCAAGACCGGGGCGGCATACCCGGCGGTCAAGCCCAGCGGTATGTCGCCCGGCGCCCTGGGCATCGCCGCCGGTCTGGTGGCCAACGAGATTTTCGCCCTGTCCGCCGGTATGGCGGGTGAGCTCGCCGGCGCGATGCGTTCCCTGGACGTCAAGACCTATGAGGCACGCTCGCATACCCTCGTCGACCAGCCGCAGTTCTCCGTGGAGGACCCGTCGTCGCTGCGTCGCACCAGCGATGTGCAGCTCACCGACGCCCCCGCGCAGCATTTGGAGGACGGCGGTTACCGGGTCTGCACCCCGCGCGAGACCTTCCAGCGCCTGGAGCACCACATCAGCCACATCCTCGGCGCGGTCTCCCACCTCAGCCCGCTGGACGCCGACGAGGAGGGCATCACCTACTCCTTCGCCGCCGGTCACAACTTCGGGATGATGGGCGACAACATGGACTTGCTGCGCAACAACATGCGCGGGCAGTCCGGTGGCAAGGGCCGCACAGAGATCCAGGCCAAGGTCTCTGGCATCTGCGAGGCCATCGAGCGCTACTGCGGCGTCTGGTCACCCGACATCCCGGAGATCCTCTCCACCTGGAACGGGCTGGACCGCCGGGCCCTGCACCCGGAGGACTATCTGCGCTTCTCCGACCAGCAGTACGCCATCCGCGAGGAGTGGAACGCCGACCCGCGCAACCGCCTGCAAAAGATCCCCACCCGCTTCGACCCCGACCGCCCGGTTCACTTCACCCCGGCGCGCTCGCTGACCACGGGGGAGGAGGTGCTCATCCCCTCGGCGATGATCTGGTTTGGCCATCCCGACCTCAAGCACATGGATCACCTCTTCACGATGACCGACTCCAATGGTGGCGCCGCCGGCAACACCATGGACGAGGCTGTCCTGCAAGGGATGTGCGAGGTCTACGAGCGCGACGCCGTGGCCCTGTGGTGGTTCAACCGGATTGCCCGCCCGGGCATCGACCTGGACTCCATCGCCGATCCCTATGTCGCTCAGATGCGCGAGTTCTATGCCTCGATGGACCGCGACCTGTGGGTGATCGACCTGTCCAACGACCTGGGCGTCAGCACCTTCGCGGCGTTCTCGCGCCGGCTGCACCCGGTCGAGGACATCATGGTCGGCTTCGGGGCCCACCCGGACCCCTCGATCGCCTTCTTCCGGGCGATGACCGAGCTCAACCAGTTCCTGCCGTTCGTGCGCAAGCGGGATGCCGAGGGCAACACGATCTACCAGGTCGACGACGCGGCGACCCTGGAATGGTGCCGCACCCGCACCGTGGCCTCCGAGCCGTGGGTGCTGCCGGACCCGAACGTCCCGCTGCGCACCCTGGATGAGATCCGGCGCGATATCCCCACCACCCTCGGCGGCATCGTCCAATACTGCGTCGACGACCTGGCCCGGGCCGGCATGGAGACTCTGGTCGTCAATCAGACCCGCCCCGACATCGACCTGGCCGTCGCCAAGGTCTTCGTCCCCGGCATGCGGCACTTCTGGCGGCGCACCGGCCCCGGGCGCATCTACGACATCCCGGTGCAACTCGGCTGGCGGGACACCCCGATCGCCGAGGCCGATGTCAACCCCATCGGCGTCTTCTTCTAAGGCGGCGACGGTCATGCTCGACACGATGCCGGTGGCCCCGGTCCTTTCTCCGCGAGCCGGTATGACGATCACCGCCGCCCCGGAGGGCCTGCAGGTTAGCGGGGTGGGCTGGGAACGCTTCGTCCCGGTCGCTGAACCGGCGGTCCGCGAGGCGCTGCTGGCCCTCGGTGATTTCCCGATGTCCTCCGCGGAGGTGGTCAGCAAGGCGGTCGCGGCCAGCGGCTCGCTCGCCGCCGCCGTCACCGCCCAGGCGGCCATCCGGCGCCTGCAGGTGATGGGCACCTACGACCATGTCCTCTATGAGCCGGGGGACGGCATACTGGCTCGGCTCACCACCAAGGGCGCCATGGCGATCACGCTGACCGCCCTGCCCGACGATGGGGCGACGCGGGTGCTCAGCCCGCTCGCCGTGGCCACCGCCGATGGCGGCTATGTCACGGTGGAATCCGGTGCCGGGCCGCTCGCGGTCGTGCTGCGCCCGGATCTGTATGCCGATCTGGTCGCCGGCCGCGCCGCGCAGCTACCTCAGCCGGTGTTGGACATGCTCTTCTCGGCGCGCCTGTGGGTCACCGAGGCGGAGCTGGCCAGCCGGGAGCTGCGGCAATGGCATCCCAGCGATGCCTGGTTCCACCGGCGGGTCGCCGAATCCCGCGGCAACGACGGCTATGGCGGCACCTACCACCTGGCCGGGCGCGACGTGACCACCCTGTCCGAGAATGAACGCGCCGAGGCCCGCAACGAGGACATCGGCTTCGTGTTCCAGGCCTTTCACCTGCTGCCCCGGCTGAACCTGGTGGAGAACGTGGAGGTGCCCCTCACGTATGCGGGCTGGCCCGCCCATGAACGCCGGGAACGGGCCATGCAGGTGCTGGAGCGCGTGGGCCTGGCCGGCAAGGCGGGCAACCTGCCCAGCCAGATCAGCGGCGGGCAGAAGCAGCGCGTGGCGGTGGCCCGCGCCCTGGCCGGACGCCCCCGGCTGCTGCTGGCCGACGAACCCACCGGGAACCTCGACACCCGCACCAGCCAGGAGGTCATGAACCTCTTCTGCGACCTGCACGACGAGGGCACCACCGTGGTGATCGTGACCCACGAGGCCGACATCGGCGCGTATGCCGAACGTGTCATTCGCGTGCGTGACGGCCTGATCGAGAGTGACACGCGACAGACCCCGCACCGCGAGGGCCGCGCATGACCACCACCTCCACGCCCGCCACCAGCACGGCACCCCCACCCGTTCACACTGAACCGCGCCGCAAGGGCGGCGGACTGGGCCTCTCGGGGGCCTTCACCATCGCCATTCGCGCCATCCTGGGCACCCCCATGCGCTCCATGCTGACCGCGCTGGGCGTGATCATCGGCGTGGCCGCCGTCGTGGCGCTGACCGCCATCGGGCAGGGCAGCACCGCCGGAATCACCCGCAACCTGGAGAACCTGGGCACCAACCTGCTGACCGTGCAAAGCGCACGCGGCGCACCCGGCGGCGGTCTGGTACACGGCGGGCCACGCCAGACCATCACCGTGAAGGACGCCGAGGCGCTGGCGACCACCTTCACCGACCGGGTGGCCGGAATCGCGCCCACCGCGCAGACCAGCGCCCAGGCGAAACTGGGCAGTAATAACACCCAGGCCAGCGTGATCGGCACCTGGCCCGCCTACGAGACCGTGCGCAACAGCCCCGTCGAGGCCGGAAGTTACTTCACCCAGGCCGACCAGGACAGCAAGAAACGCACCGCCGTGATCGGCCATCAGGTGCTGGTCGACCTGTTCGGCGAGGACGCCCAGGCGAGTGACGCCGTGGGGCAGCGCATCCGGGTGGGCAGCGTGAACTTCACCATCACCGGCGTGCTGCCCGACAAGGGCAACAGCGGTTTCGGCAACGCCAACGGGCAGGTGCTCATTCCCCTGTCCACCTACCTGCAACGCTTTTCCCGCACCAACAGCGCGGGCGGGCAACCCACCGTGAACAACGTCTACATCCAGGCCAGGGACGCCAAAGACCTCACGCAACTCCAGACCGACGTGACCGACCTGCTCACCGTGCGGCACGACCAGACCGACCCGGAGAACCTGGACTTCCAGGTGCAGAACCAGGCCGACTCCCTCGCCAGCCTGAACAGCATCCGCAACACCCTCACCATCCTGGTCGGCGCGATTGCCGGAATCAGCCTGCTGGTCGGCGGCATCGGCATCATGAACATCATGCTGGTCAGCGTCACCGAACGCACCCGCGAAATCGGGTTGCGCAAAGCCCTGGGCGCACGCAAGGGCACCATCCTGGGGCAGTTCCTCATCGAAGCCGTCACCCTCACGGGCCTGGGCGGCCTGATCGGGTACGGTCTCAGCGTCCTGACCGTGCTGCTGGTCACGCTGGCCGCCCCAAACTTCTTCCCGAGCATGGTGCTTTCCCCCGGCGTGGCTGCCCTGGCCCTCGGCGTCAGCGCCCTGATCGGCCTGGTGTTCGGCGTATGGCCCGCCAGTCGCGCCGCCAACCTCACGCCCATCGAAGCGTTGCGCTACGAGTAGGGGAGAGGTACAGCGTCTAACCGTCGAACAGTCAAACCGTCTAACTGCCAGAAGTAAAGTGCAAATCGATGTTTTTGCGGTTAGACCTTTAGACAGTTAGACGTATCTGATTAGCGTCGGAGGGCCATGAGGACTTCAACAGGGTCTTGACCCCGGAGGCGGGCGGTCTCAGTGACGGACTTGATGCGCATGTAGGTGGTGGCTCCACGTTCGTTCTTACTGCACTGCGAGACTTTCCGGGCCAGAACGACACTGCGTAACTTGGGCCTACCTCGAAATTACATACCTGAAGAAACGCCACAATCCAAACGAGGTGGCAGATGGGAGAGCGGATCAAATACAGTAAGGAATTCAAGCTGGAAGCTATTCGGCTGGCTGGTGAGCCAGATCAGTCAGTTCCCAAGGTCGCCCGCGACCTCGGAATCAGCGATTCAAGCCTATATGGTTGGATC
>CAKZIH010000022.1 GCA_936931335.1 uncultured Nostocoides sp.
GCCTTCGTGGTACGCGCTGATGGTGGCGATGGGGGTGCGGAGTTCGTGGGCCAGGTCCGAGAGCATTCTGCGACGGGTGTCTTCGACGCTGTCGAGCCGGGCGGCCATGGTGTTGAAGGCTGCGGCGAGCGTTTCGAGTTCGGTGCCGGCAGCGATCGCAGGGACGCGTGTGGCGTAGTGCCCGAGGGTCAGTTCGCGGGCCGCGTGGGTGACTTGCTCGAGGGGGCGGCGCAGTCGGCGGGTGAGGAACCAGGTGACGGCGCCTGCGGCGAGCAGCGAGATGAGCAGACCGATCCCAACGGAGATGAGGGATGAGTCGCGGTAGGCCATCTCGATGTGCACGAGCTCGGGGGAGTTCTGCTGGTGTCCGGCTTCGAGAAGGTGCTGGTGGAAGATCGGGGGTCCGATGACGGCTGCGACCAGTCCCACGGTCAGCGCGCCGGCCACCAGGACGATGGCCTGCCCGGCCAGGAGCCTGGTCGCGAGGCCGGTCGACGAGGGACTGTGGGTGGTGGTCATCCTTGTCCCATCCGGTAGCCGATGCCTCGCACGGTCGTGACGTAGCGGCCGGTGTCGGGGTCGTCGCCGAGTTTGCGGCGCAGGTGGGCAACGTGGACATCGACGAGGTGCTCGTCCCCGACCCAGTCGGTTCCCCAGATGACGTCAATGAGCTGGCGACGGGTGAAGGCCATCGTGGGTCGTCGAGCCAGCGTGATGAGGAGGTCCCGTTCCGTCGGAGTGAGGGCCACCTCGGTGTCGGCCAGGTGGACGCGATGACCGTTGGGGTCAACACGGAGTGCCCCGACCACTCGGATCGGTTCGCTGCTCGGGGTCTCTGATGCGCTCGTGGACCCGGTCCGGGGGCGGCGCAGCACGGTCTGGACGCGGGCGAGGAGTTCGCGGACGCTGAACGGTTTGGTGACGTAGTCGTCCGCGCCCACGGACAGGCCGATGAGGGTGTCGACCTCGTCCTTGCGGGCGGTGACGACAATGACGTAGCAGTCGGAGAAGGTTCGGATCTGGCGGCATACCTCGATGCCATCCAGCCCGGGCAACCCCAGGTCGAGGATGACGACGTCGGGGGCGTGTTCGCGCACGGCCTGCACCCCGTCGGGCCCGGTGTGGACGGTCGTCGTGGCGTACCCGGCCCGGGACAGGTAGGCGGCGATCAGCCCGGCCAGCGTGGTCTCGTCCTCGATGACCAGCACCCTTGCCGGTGGTGGTGTGGGGTTCGTGCTCACCGCCTCAGTCTCCCGGCTCAAGAGCGAACCTCGTCCACTCCCGGCCTTCTCAGGGGACGATCTTCGTCAAATCTCAACGTGACCACGGCCGGGCCTTGAGGTCACCCACGGACAGTGGTCCTGTCCGCCTCTCCTCATGAGGCGGGCAGGACAGGGTCAGGAGAGCACCGATGATGTGGGGCAACGGGTACGGCATGGGCTGGTGGATGTGGCTGCTGATGGCCGCCGGAACCCTGACGTTCTGGATCGCCGTGGTCCTGGTGGTCCGCGCCCTGCTCCCGGCCCGGAATCGGCAGGGGGGCGCCATGGATCGCCCCGATCCGTTGACGCTGCTCAAGGAAGCCCTGGCGCGCGGCGAGGTGAGCGTCGAGGAATACGAGCAACGACGCCGCCTGATCGTTGATGGCCACTGACCCCACCGTGAAAGGCACCATGACCTCCCCCCTGCTCTCGCGACGCAACATCCTCCTCGGCGGATTCGGCATCGCCGCCACCGCCACCGTGGCGGCATGCACCACACCGGCGCCGGGGAAGGCAGGTATGCCGTCGCGCACCTTCGGCGCCCCGGCCCCGCTCTCCCCGTCCCCGAGCCAACGTCTCGTCGAGAAGACTTTGGTGGCCAAGCCGGTCAGTCTCGACCTCGGCGGTCGAACCGTGTCGACCTGGGCGTACGACGGGACCCTCCCCGGGCCGCTGGTCCGGGCCACTGCCGGGGACTTCCTGCGGGTGTCCCTGGACAACCAGCTCCCGGCCGACACCACGATCCACTGGCACGGGATCCGGCTGCGCAACGCCGCCGACGGCGTGCCCGGCCTGACCCAGGACCCGATCAGCTCCGGAACCAAATACGTGTACGAGTTCACCGCACCCGACCCGGGCACCTACTTCTTCCACCCCCACGTCGGGGTCCAGCTCGACCGAGGCCTGTACGCACCGATGATCATCGACGACCCGAACGAAGCCGGCGACTATGACGCCGAGTGGATCGTCGTCCTTGATGACTGGATCGACGGCACCGGCACCACACCCGATGACGTCCTCAAGAAACTCATCGCCGACGGCGGCCCCGCCTCCTCCGGCGGCATGGGCGGGATGGACCACGGGTCGATGGGCGGCATGGACCATGGGTCGATGGGCGGAATGTCGATGGGGACGCCCCCGTGGGGAGATGCCGGGGACGTGACCTACCCGTTCTTCCTGATCAACGGCAAACCACCCACCGACCCCGATGTTCTGACCGCCAAGCCGGGTCAGCGGATCCGGTTGCGCGTCATCAATGCCGCCTCTGACACCATCTTCACCGTCACGCTTGGCGGACACCGGCTGACGATCACCCACAGTGACGGCCACGCCGTCGAACCGACCGAGGTCGGCGCGTTCTACATCGGGATGGGTGAACGCTATGACGCGATCGTCACCCTCGGCGACGGCGTGTTCCCGCTCGTGGCCCGCCCGTTCGGCAAAACCAGCGGCGGCCAGGCGATCGCGGTGGTCCGCACCGGCAGCGGCAGCGCGCCCGCCGTCGACGCCGCTCCGGCGGAGCTGTCCGGGCAGGTCCTCATCGGCTCCCAGCTGCGGCCGGCGGAGTCCGCGAAACTACCGGACAAGGCCCCGGATGCCACCGTCGACCTCGCGCTGCAAGGCTCGATGAAGCCCTACCAATGGGGCATGAACGGTGCCAAGTTCGGGGAGAACGAACCACTGACCGTCAAGGCCGGCCAACGGCTGCGGATCAACGCCACGAACCAGACGATGATGACCCACCCGCTGCACCTGCACGGGCACACCTTCGCCCTGCCCTCCGGGCTGCGCAAGGACACCGTCCTCATGGCGCCGATGCAGTCCTTCGCGATCGACCTGGACGCCGACAACGCCGGCGACTGGATGATCCACTGCCACAACATCTACCACGCCGAGGCCGGCATGATGATCGCGCTGGAGTACGCGACATGAACACCCGCGCCCGCCGTCGGCTCCTCCTGGCCGGTAGCGCCCTCGCGACACTGGCCGTGCTGACCGCCTGTGGTTCCACGGGCACCGCCACCCCCTCGGCACGCGGCGGGTCGCCTGCCGCGGCGCCAGTTTCGTCCCCGGCGTCGGCCTCGTCGAGCCGGCCTCCCGTGGCGATCACCCACATTCACGCCGTGGCCCGCGACCCCAAGTCAGGGGAACTCCTCCTGGCCACCCACGAGGGACTCTTCCGTCACGTCAACGGCGACCTCGTCCAGAACGGACCGGTCATCGATCTCATGGGCTTTGCCGTCGCTCCCGACGGCACGTACTACGCCTCCGGACACCCCGGCGTCGGCGTCGACCTCCCACAGCCGGTTGGGCTCATCACCTCCACCGATGCCGGCCGAAGCTGGCGAGTGGCCTCCCGCGGCGGCCAGTCGGACTTCCACGCCCTGACCGCCGGATCCACCGCGGTCATCGGTTTCGACGGGGTCCTTCGGTCGAGCACCGACGGCACGACGTGGACCACCCGCTCAATCCCAGCTCCGCCGCGCACATTGGCTGCGGCCCCCACCAGTGGGGCACTGCTCGCCACCACCGAAGCCGGGCTCCTGGCCAGCAGCGACACCGGGGCCACCTGGCGAACACTGTCCCCGCCCGTGACGGCGCTCCTGGTCACCTGGGCCGATGAGAAGACCATGGTCATCGCCACCACGACCGGCCAGTTGGGCGTCAGCAGCGACGCCGGAATCACCTGGACCCTCAACCCCACACGCGTCGGCGCCGCCGAGGCGCTGCACGCGGGGCGCGGCCAGGACGGACGCCTCGAGATCGTCGTCGTCGCCGACGGAAAGGTCTTGCGCACCCTCGATGGCGGCACCACTACCGAGAACCTCCTGCCCTGATCCGGCGACGCGATCTTGACCAGACCTTCACGCCACCACGGCCCCACCTCGGCAACAGCTGCGCAGGCTGAGAACACCCAGGCACCCGCCCGGGAAGACACCCAAGGAGCGGAACGATGAACCACTCGACCCGACACCCCGACGAGTACGCCGCCTTCACCACACCGACCAACACGCCCGCCGCCGAAGACACCCAGGCCCCACACGCGCACCACGGCGCCCGCCAGCACTGGCTCATGTGGCTGATGTGCCTGCCCATGGTGCTGCTCGTCGGTGCCCTGATCGCCACCGGCCGCCTCGGCCTCGGCGGGCTCATCTACGCCGCCGGCTGCCTGCTCATGATGGGCCTGATGATGGCTTGGATGAACCACGGCAACAACCAACCCAAACACTGAGACCACCGCATCGCCATGTGAACACCGAACGAACATATACCCCATGGGGGTATACTGGGAGCGTTCCCCCGAAGCAGAGAGGGTGTCAACCATGAGCTCGACCCAGTCCTATGTCGTGACCGGAATGACGTGCGGGCACTGCGAGAGCAGTGTGCGTGAGGAGGTGGCCAAGGTGACCGGTGTCCGTGACCTGACCGTCGACGCCGCCAACGGCGAACTCACGATCACCAGCGATCTCCCAGTCGACGACGCAGACGTCATCCGCGCGGTCACCGACGCCGGCTACGCCGCCAGCCGTCGCTGACCCACACGATCCGGCCCTTCATTTCAGGGACATCCCGAGCGCCCGTCAGGAGCAGCGGACATGCAGCACGAACACCAACTCGCCCCGCACGACAACGTGCCCACCCGACCGGGCGCGACCGACCCCGTCTGTGGGATGGACGTCGACCGCGAGAGCGTGCTGACCCTCGAGCACGACGGCACGGCATACCACTTCTGCTCCCAGAGGTGCCGCGACCGGTTCCAGCAGGACCCATCCGCCTATGCCCAAGCCGTCGGCGGCCCAGGCGGCATCCCCCCCGCGACCTCGCCAGTGCGGGGTGAGGTCGCGGAGTGGACCTGCCCGATGCATCCCGAGATCCGCCGACCCGGCCCCGGGTCGTGCCCGATCTGTGGGATGGCCCTGGAACCGGTCACTGTCACCGCTGACGCCGGGCCCAGTCCGGAACTGGCCGACATGACCCGCCGCTTCTGGGTCGCCACCGCTTTGACGATCCCCATCGTCATCCTCGAGATGGGCCGCCACTTCGTCCCGTGGCTGCACGACCTGATCCCGGCCACCGCCTCGGTGTGGGCGCAACTGCTACTGGCCACCCCGGTCGTGCTCTGGGCCGGGTGGCCCTTCTTCGTGCGCGGCTGGGCCTCGGTCCGGACCCGTAACCTCAACATGTTCACCCTGATCGCGATGGGCACCGGCATCGCCTGGCTGTTCAGCCTCGTCGCGACACTCGCGCCGGGGATCTTCCCCACCTCTTTCCGCAGCGACGACGGCACCGTCGACGTGTACTTCGAGGCCGCTGCCGTGATCACCACTTTGGTCCTCCTCGGCCAAGTGCTCGAGCTGCGGGCCCGCGAGCAAACCTCCGGGGCGATCAAGGCACTGCTCGACCTCAGCCCCAAGACGGCCCGTCGCATCACCGACAGCGGCGACGACGAAGAGATCCCGCTGGACGCCGTCCAACGCGGCGACCGGCTCCGCGTCCGCCCGGGCGAAGCCGTCCCCGTCGACGGGACCGTCATCGATGGCCGTTCCGCTGTCGATGAGTCCTTGGTCACCGGCGAGTCGATGCCGGTCACCAAGACCACCGGCGACCCCGTCATCGGCGGCACCATCAATGGCAGCGGCGCGCTGATGATGGAAGCCGAAAAGGTCGGGATCGACACCATGCTGTCCCGGATCGTGGCCATGGTCTCAGAAGCGCAACGCTCCCGCGCACCCATCCAGAGGATGGCCGACAAGGTCGCCGGCATCTTCGTGCCCGTCGTCATCGTCATCGCCATCATCGCGTTCATCGTGTGGGGCCTGGTCGGACCCGACCCCAAACTGGCACACGCCCTCGTCGTTGCCGTCGCCGTGCTGATCATCGCCTGCCCCTGCGCACTCGGACTGGCCACACCCATGTCGATCATGGTCGGCGTCGGCCGCGGCGCGGGACTAGGCGTGCTGATCAAGAACGCCGAGGCGCTCGAGCGTATGGAGAAGGTCGACACCCTCGTTGTCGACAAGACCGGGACCCTTACGGAGGGCCGGCCCACCGTCACCGGCATCATCACCACCGGCGAGTGGCCCGAGGACGACCTGTTGCGCCTCGCGGCCGGTGTCGAGCGTGCCTCCGAGCATCCGCTCGCCCTGGCCATCGTCGAAGCCGCCACCGTCCGGAGCCTGCCCGTCCCCGACGTCACAGACTTCGACTCACCAGTCGGCCGCGGCGTCATCGGCACCGTCGAAGGGCGAGTCCTGGTCCTCGGCAGCTCCGACTTCCTCAACTCCCACCACATCGACACCGCCGATCTCAGGGACCGTGCCGACGAACTGCGCGGCGACGGAGCCACCGTCATCTACATGGGAGCCGATGGCTGGCTCGTAGGCCTCTTCGCGATCGCAGACCCCATCAAGGCCACCACGCCGGCCGCGCTGAAGGCACTGCGGGAGGAAGGCATCCGGATCGTCATGCTCACCGGCGACAACAAAGTCACCGCCCACGCTGTGGCCAAGACGCTCGGCATCGACCAGGTTGAAGCTGAAGTCCTGCCCGACCACAAGAGCGACATCGTCACCAAGCTCCGGGGCGAAGGCCGCGTGGTCGCGATGGCTGGCGACGGCGTCAACGATGCCCCCGCACT
>CAKZIH010000023.1 GCA_936931335.1 uncultured Nostocoides sp.
GCACGGCGGCCAGCGCTGCGGCGCGCTCCTGCACCCGGCGACCCGGCCAGGCGAGCGCCACCAGCAGCGGCGGCAGCAGCATCACCAACGGGTTCGCGCCACCGACGCCGGCCACCGCGATCCACGCGAGCAGCGGCAGCACCCCGGCTTCCCGGCGGTGCCAGCGCACCACCGCGGCCAGCGCGAAGCCGGTGAGCCCATATCCGAGCAGGATCGTCCACTGGCCGATGGCCAGGCGTTCGGCGACAAAGGGATTCCACACCCCCGCCAGGGCCGTGGCGCTCAGGGCGGTCGCCCCGATCGCCGGACGCAGGGTTCGCAGCAGGGCGACCGGCCCGAGCGCCGCGGCGAGCAGTACCAGGGCCAGCACCAGTTTCTGGGCCAGGCGTGCACCGACGAGCATCCCGAGGAGTACCCCGGCGGCGTCGCTGGGGACCGCTCGGGGCGCCACCATCCCCGCGCCGGTGACAAAGGGCGTGAACCGCGGATCCGGTGACCAGCCCAGGTCATAGGCGAGGGTCAGCCCGGGTCCCAGGGCCGGCCCGAGGATCACCACTACCGCGGCGAGCGCGACGGCGAGGCACACAGCATACCGGCGCTCGGGCACGACCGAGCGCCAGCGCCAGCCGGTCACGTGGGGCCCCGGTGCCCGGGGGTTCAGGCCGACGCCGTGGGGCGGCGGCGAGCGGCGACATTCTCCGCGGTGGCGCCGGCGGCATACGCCACTGCCTCGCACGCCCGCAGGCCGACCAGCGCGACCGCATGCACGGGATCCCCGGCGAGGATCGGCAGGCCGCGGACCATGGCGCGCAACGTCGCCCCGCCCTGCTTGGCGATGGCGCCGGGCTGGGCGCGGTTGTAGGCGGGCAGGGAGCGGCCGTAGTAGAAGCGCTTGCGCATGATGTCCGGGAAGGCCAGCCGGCCCTCGTCGTGCAGGATGTAGGTGTCGATATGCCCCATTGGCACGCCCTGGGTGAGCAGCCGCATTCGCAGTTCCGCGTCCTCCTGACCGGCGACATCGGCGACGAAACCGGGGTTGTCCGCGAACCAGGAGCGCTTGATCAACCGGGGCGCCTCGATCATCTCCTCCCCCACATAACACTTGCGTTCCAGGCTGCGGCAGGCCGTCCAGAACCCCTCGCCCACCGTCACCTCGGGGATGAACACGGCGGTGAGGTCATCGCGCACGGCCAGCCGCATCGCGTCCTCGAGGACGTGCGGGGTGAGCACCATGTCGGCATCGATCCACAGCACATAGTCACCGGTGGCGCGCTCGATGGCGAGATTGCGTTGGGCGCTGCGCTCCGGTCCGGCCTGCACGGCGATATCGGCATACCGGCGGGCGATCTCGAAGGTGGTGTCCGTGGAGAAATTGTCGACGACCACGAGTTCCACCGCCGGCCAGCTTTGCGCGGTGATCGAGCGTAGGCAGCGATCCATGGTGCGCTCGACGTTTTTGGTCGGAACGATCACCGACACGGTCGGGGTCATCTCGCTGGGTGGGTTCACGGAAGTCCTCGGGGCTGGCGGTCGGGCGCCACTGGCGCGGGCGATGCTTCCGGGAGTATGCCAGCCACCTCCCGCGAATACCTGACCTGCAACAACACCCCGGCCAGCAGCAGCCACAACGCCAGCCCGGCCAGACCGTGCACCAGCCAGTTGTCGGCGACATGGCGTTCCTGGCGCGACACCGCACGCGCAGGCCCGGCATACCAGGCCAGCGGCAGCAGAGCCGTGATGCCCACGGCCGCGCCGAGCACCCAACGGGGCCAGTATGCGGTCCAGCTCCCCCGAGTGGTTACCCCCGCCAGCGCGACGATCGCCATGGCCAGCAGACCGGCCCACCAGTTGACCGTCAACCAGGTCGCCAGCCCGACGAACGCGGCGGCGGTGAGGACCACCTGCGGGGTGGCCACTGGGGCGGGGTCCGCAGCGGAATGGCGCGCGCCGGGCACGGGCGTGCCGGCCACGAGCGGACCAACCAGGGGCGTGCCGGCCGGGGGCGGGACCGC
>CAKZIH010000024.1 GCA_936931335.1 uncultured Nostocoides sp.
GTTGGACTCCTCCGGTTCTGACGCGGCGCTGCCCGGCTCGGTCCTGCTTGCCGGTGGCGGGTCCGCCGGCCACGTCTCGCCGCTGCTCGCCCTGGCCGACCGGCTGCGGGCGCAACGCCCCGACATGGCGATCGCCGCCCTGGGGACCACCACCGGGCTGGAAGCTCGCCTGGTCCCCGCGCGGGGGTATGCGCTGCATACCGTGCCCAAGGTGCCGCTGCCCCGCAAACCCACCCCGGACCTGCTGCGGGTGCCGGGCCGGCTCGGTGGCGCCGTCGCCGCGGCAGCGGCGGCCATCGAGGCCACCGGCGCCGAGGTGGTCGTCGGCTTCGGCGGCTATGTCTCCACCCCCGCATACCTGGCCGCCCGTCGCCGCGGTATCCCGATCGTGATCCACGAACAGAATGCGCGCCCCGGTCTGGCCAACCGGCTCGGGGCGCGGATGACGCCATACGTCGGGGTCACCTTCGCCAGCACGGCGCTGCCGAACGCCCGCCGAGTCGGTATGCCGCTGCGCCCGGAGATCAGCGGCCTGGACCGGGCCGCGCTGCGCCCCGAGGCGATGCGGCACTTCGGCCTGGATCCCGCGCTGCCGACCCTGCTGGTCACCGGCGGTTCGCTGGGTGCGCAACGACTCAATGCGGCCTTCGCGGCCCGCGCCGCCGCGCTCTCCGCGGCGGGTATCCAGGTGCTGCACCTGACCGGGGCGGGCAAGGAGTTCCCGGCTCCGGCACCCGGCGGCGCGCCCTATGTCGTGCTCCCGTATGCCGATCGCATGGAGCTCGCCTATGCGGTGGCCGATCTCGTCGTCGCCCGCAGCGGCGCCAACACGGTATGCGAGCTCACCGCCGTCGGGCTGCCGGCCGTCTATGTGCCGCTGCCCATCGGTAACGGCGAGCAAGAACTCAACGCGCGCGATGTGATCGCGGCCGGCGGCGGGATGCTCGTCCCCGACGCGCAACTCACCCCGGAGTGGATCGACGAGACGCTACGGCCGCTGCTGGCCGATCGCGACCGGATCGCCACCATGGCCCAGGCGGCAGCCTCGGTGGGGGAGCGCGACGGGGATCTGCTGCTCGCCGAACTGGTCGCGCAGGCGTATGCCGCCCGCCGGGCCCGGTGACCCGGTGGCCTACGGCGTCAACGATCGCTTCGACTTCACCTCCCCGGTCCCGGCCGCGGCCGAGCTGGGCCAGGTCCACGTGCTGGCCATCGGCGGCTCCGGCATGTCCGGGGTCGCCGCGCTGCTGCACGACGTCGGGGTCGCGGTCTCCGGTTGCGATGGGGCCAGCTCGGCGGTCACCGACCGCCTGAGCGCTGCCGGCATCCCGGTCGCCCGAGGTCACGACCCCGCCCATCTCGACGGGGTGGACACCGTGGTGGTGTCTTCGGCGATCCGCGAGAGCGTGCCGGAGTTGCAGGCGGCGCGGGCGAACGGCCTTCGGGTGCTGCACCGGGCGCAGGCATTGGCCGCGTCGATGGGCTCGGACACCCGGGTCGCGGTCGCCGGGGCCAATGGCAAGACCACCACCTCGGCGATGACCGTCGCCGCGCTGCGGGGGGCGGGGGTGGACCCGTCATACGTCATCGGCTCGGAACTGATCGAGAGCGCTCGCAACTTCGCCCGCGGCGCCGATCCGATCTTCGTGGCCGAGGCGGATGAATCTGACGGCTCCTTCCTGTCTTATCGGCCCCAGTTGGCGGTCGTCACCAATGTCCAGCCCGATCACCTGGACTTCTATGGCGACCTCGCGCATGTGGAAGCCGCCTATGACGCCTTCGCCGCCTCGGTGACCGAGGGCGGACTGCTGGTGGCGGCACACGACGACCCGGGCGCGCTGGCCCTGGCCGCCCGGGTGCGAGCCGCCGGCGGACGCGCGGTCACCTATGGCGAGCACCCCGATGCCCAGGTATGCCTGCACGATGCGCACCTGGCCGGTATGCGGTCGTCCGCCACCGTGGAATTCGAGGGCCGTCAGGTCGCCCTGGCGGTGCCGGCCCCGGGGCGGCACAACCTGCACAATGCCACCGCGGCGCTGGCCGCGGGCTGGCTCGGACTCCAGTTGGACCCGGAGGCACTGGCCGCCGGGTTGGCCAGCTTCGCCGGCACCCGGCGCCGCTTCGAGAACCGGGGACAGGCCCGTGGGGTCACCGTCGTCGACGACTACGCCCACAATGCGCCCAAGGTGGCGGCGCTGGTGGCCGGGGCCCGTGGGGCAGTGGCGCCCGGCGGGGTGCTGCGGGTGGTCTTCCAGCCGCACCTGTACTCCCGGACCCGGGATTTCGCCGAGGGATTCGCCGCCGGTTTGGCCCCGGCAGACCAGATCGTGCTGCTGCCCGTGTACGGCGCCCGCGAGGACCCGATCCCCGGTGTCGGCAGCGAACTGATCGCCGAGCATCTGCATAGGATGGGGCGTCCGGTCGAGGTCGCGGACTCCCCGGCGGATGCCGTGCACCGGCTCGCCAACTCGGCCCGGTCCGGTGACCTGATCCTCACCGTCGGTGCGGGAGATGTGACCTTGCTCGGCCCGCAGCTGTTGATCGCGCTGACCGAGGAGTTCTGATGTCCGGGCTGGACCAGCCCTCCCAGACCCCGGCGCCGCCGACCCCCGGGGGACGGCGCGTCGTGGACCTGGAGTCGGCGCGCGCCCAGCGCTCCCGCTTCGCCCGGCTGCGGGCCCGACGCCGTGGGGAGATCCTCGCCGCCGTCGTGGCGGCGCTGGCGCTGCTGGCCTGGATCCTGCTCGCCTCCCCGCTGTTGCGGGTCCACCGGCTGGAGGTCTCGGCGAGTTCGGAGGCGGCCCGCGAGGTCGCCACCAAGCTGGCCGACAGCGAACGCGGACACAATGTCTTCCTCGTGGATACCGCCGCCCTGGAGGCCCGGATCGAGCAGGACTCCCGGATCGCCGATGCCACCGTGCGCCGCGGTTTCCCCCGGTCATTGGCCATCGAGGTGGTGGCGCGGGTCCCGGTTCTCGGCCTCAACAAGGATAAAGGTCAAGTAGAACTTTTGGATCACGACGGGCATCACGTGGAGACGGTGGCCAGCGCACCTCGCGGGGTGCCGGTGGTTGCCGGGGGCGACGGGGTGGCCGATGCTGCGGCCGTGCAGACCGCCCTCACCGCGGTGGCCGCGTTGCCCGAATCGGTGCGCACCCGGATCCGCTCGCTGGCCGTGGACAACACCGGATCGCTGAACTTCCGAGTGGGTGCCACCACGGTCATTTGGGGCACCCAGGAGCAGGCGCCGCTCAAGGCCAAGCTAGTGCAGGTCCTGCTCACCGAGAAGCCCAAGGGAATCGACGTCAGTGCCCCGGAGACCCCAGTCACTACCTGAGCGCCGGGTCGACTGTGTGTGACGTATGGGTCGGATGAGACGTAGGACGTCGGTCACGGGCCGTCGATGTGAGATTGCCCGGCGACACGCCCACACCGCGTTTGCATAGGGGCCAGTCGACACATAGCGTCGGACCCGACGGAGCATCGAAACGATGTTAAAGCTTAACTAAAGGTCAAGAGTTTAGCGACGAATTGACGCTCCTCCGCAGGCAACCGGGCCCTGCGGTATACCCGGATATCCGCATCGAGAACGTGTCAGGAAGGCCCTCGCGTGGCTGCTCCCCAGAATTACCTCGCCGTCATCAAGGTTGTCGGCATCGGCGGTGGTGGTGTCAACGCCATCAACCGGATGATCGAGGCTGGCCTCAAGGGCGTCGAGTTCATCGCCGTGAACACCGACGCCCAGGCGCTGCTCATGAGTGATGCCGACGTCAAGCTCGACGTCGGCCGGGACCTGACCCGCGGCCTCGGTGCCGGTGCTGACCCGGAGGTGGGCCGCCGCGCCGCCGAGGATCACGCCGAGGAGATCGAGGAGGTCCTCAAGGGGGCCGACATGGTCTTCGTCACCGCCGGTGAGGGTGGTGGCACCGGCACCGGTGGCGCCCCGGTTGTCGCCCGGATCGCCAAGAACCTCGGTGCCCTGACCATCGGTGTGGTCACCCGGCCGTTCACCTTCGAGGGTCGCCGCCGCGCCAACCAGGCCGAGACCGGGATCGGCAGCCTGCGCGAAGAGGTCGACACCCTCATCGTCATCCCCAACGACCGGCTGCTGTCCATCAGCGACCGCTCGGTCAGCATGCTTGACGCCTTCCGCAGCGCCGACCAGGTCCTGCTCTCCGGTGTCCAGGGCATCACCGACCTGATCACCACCCCGGGTCTGATCAACCTCGACTTCGCGGACGTCAAGTCGGTCATGTCCGGCGCCGGCTCCGCGCTCATGGGCATCGGCTCGGCGCGTGGTGAGGAGCGGGCCGTGCAGGCCGCCGAGTCGGCGATCTCCTCGCCGTTGCTCGAGGCCAGCATCGACGGCGCCCACGGTGTGCTGCTCTCGGTGCAGGGTGGCAGCGACCTTGGTCTGTTCGAGATCAACGAGGCGGCCCGCCTGGTCCAGGAGGCCGCGCACCCCGAGG
>CAKZIH010000025.1 GCA_936931335.1 uncultured Nostocoides sp.
ACCACCGAGATCTACACTCTTTCCCTACACGACGCTCTTCCGATCTGTCTCGCCCGAGCAACTGATGAAGGACCGGGCGGACTTCGCGCGCAAGGGCATCGCCCGCGGCCGCTCGGTGGTCGTCCTCGGCTATGACAAGGGCATCGCCTTCGTCGCCGAGAACCACTCCCGCACCCTGCACAAGATCTCCGAGATCTACGACCGCATCGGCTTCGCCGCGGTCGGCAAATACAACGAGTTCGAGAACCTGCGCGTGGCCGGTGTCCGGTATGCCGATCTGCGCGGCTACTCCTACGACCGGTCTGATGTCAGCGCGCGCGGCCTGGCCAATGCCTATGCCCAGACCCTGGGAAGCGTCTTCACCCAGGAGTCCAAGCCGTATGAGGTGGAGATCGTCGTCGCCGAGGTCGGTCTGTCGCCCGAGGCCGACCAGATCTACCGATTGACGTATGACGGCTCGGTCGCCGACGAGAACGGTTTCGTCGCCATGGGCGGGGCGGCGGACAGTATCGAGACGAGCCTGCGCGAGCACTGGCAGGCCGGTATGCCGCTCGGCGACGCCCTCGCCCTGGCCGTGCGGGCGCTGGCTCAGGACCCGGCCGGGGGAGCGGCGCGTGAACTCGACGCGGGCGAGCTCGAGGTTGCCGTACTCGACCGGACCCGGCCGCGGCGCACCTTCCGGCGGATCGCTGGGCCGCTGCTCGAGGCGCTGCTCAGCGAGACCGACCCCACCCGCGATGCGCCGACGGACGAGGCCCACCCGGGCCACCGGGACGTCCTCACCGGGGAACCGCACCAGGATGCGGCGGGGAGCAGCCCACGGCATACCAGCACCACCCCGCAGACCCAGCGACCCGCCGACGCCGCCACCGCCGGCGGCGTCTCGCCGCACCCCGACGGCGACTGAGGCGCCCGACCCATGCAGCGACGGATCTATGGCATCGAGACCGAATTCGGGATCACCTGCGTCGCCGGGGGCCAGCGGACGCTGACCCCGGATGAGGTGGCACGTTATCTCTTCCGCAAGGTCGTCTCCTGGGGCCGCAGTTCGAATGTCTTCCTGGGCAACGGCTCTCGGCTCTATCTCGACGTCGGCTCGCACCCCGAATATGCCACCGCCGAGTGCGACGAGATCACCGAACTGATCGCGCACGACAAGGCCGGCGAGGCGGTCCTGCACGACCTGGTGCTCGATGCGCAGGAGCGGCTGGCGGAGGATTCCATTCGCGGCGAGATCTATGTCTTCAAGAACAACACCGACTCGGCGGGTAACTCCTACGGCTGCCACGAGAACTACTTGATCGGCCGGCACGGGGATTTCCAGGACTTCTCCGAGGTGCTGATCCCCTTCCTCGTCAGCCGCCAGCTCATCGCCGGGGCCGGCAAGGTCATCCCGACGGCCAAGGGCGCGGCATACAGCCTGAGCCAGCGCGCGGACCACATCTGGGAGGGCGTCTCCTCGGCGACCACCCGCTCCCGGCCGATCATCAATACCCGCGACGAGCCGCACGCCGACGCCGAGCAGTACCGCCGGCTGCATGTGATCGTCGGCGACTCGAATATGAGCGAGACGACCACGCTGCTCAAGGTCGGCAGTTGCGACCTGGTGCTGCAGATGATCGAGGAGGGCGTGCCGCTGCGCGACCTGACGCTCGACAACTCGATCCGCTCTATTCGGGATATCAGCCACGACCTGACCGGCCGGCGACGGGTCAAGCTAGCCAACGGCCGAGAGCTCAGCGCCCTGGATCTACAACGCGAATTCCTCGCCAAGGCAATAGATTTCGCGGATTCACGCGGTTACGACGACGCGCAGACCACTCGCATACTGGATCTCTGGACGCGCACCCTGGAGGCGGTGGAGAGCGGCGACCACAGCCGCATCGACACCGAGATCGACTGGGCGATCAAGCACAAGCTCATCGCCGCATACGCCGCCAAGCACGATCTGCCGCTCTCGCACCCCCGCATCGCCCAGCTCGATCTCGCCTATCACGATATCGACCCTCGGCGCGGGCTTTTCGCCATGCTGCAGCGCCGGGGGATGGCCGCTCGGGTGGTCAGCGATGCCGACATCGAGACGGCGAAGGACACGCCGCCGCAGACCACCCGCGCCAAATTGCGCGGCGACTTCATCGCGGCCGCCAAGGCGAACGGCCGCGACTACACCGTGGACTGGGTACACCTCAAGCTCAACGACCAGGCGCAGCGCACGGTGTTGTGCAAAGACCCATTCGCCGCGAGCGACCCGCGGGTCGAGCGTCTGATCGCCGGTATGGCGGCCAGCCCGGTCGGCCCGTGACGGGAACCTTGCTCTCAGCCTGAACGGTTATGGTGGACGACGGCCGTGCCTGCGTGGCTCAGCCGCGGCCCGTATGCCGTCGCCCACCCGGGCGCGACCCCGAGACTGCCGAAAGTTGTTTGTGCCCATGACGCTCGCCCACCGTCCAACCTCCCGGCCAGCGCACTCGCTTAGCGCGCGCACGTTCACTGCCTTGGCCGCTGCCGGCGCCCTGACCTTGAGCCTCGCGGCCTGCGGGGAGGAGTCCACAAAGTCCTCCTCATCCTCGTCCTCCGCGACGAGCGCCGGGTCGGCCTCATCGTCGTCCGCGGCCTCCTCCGGGTCGGCGAGTTCGGGGTCGGGATCTGCCACCTCGTCCAGTGCAGCGGTGACCGACGGCAACCTCGACTCGGTCAAGGTCACCGAGGTCAAGGACAAGGCCCCCACTGTGGAGTTGACCAAGAAGCCCTTCGGTGTGGGCGCTTTCGCCCGCAAGACCCTCAAGGAGGGCAGCGGCGAGGCCTCCACCGAGAAGCAGGTCGTGGTGCTCAACTACGAACTGGTCAATGGCACCGACGGCAAGGTGCTGGATGAGAGCTACACCAAGAAGGAGACCGCCTTCGACACCGGCGACTCCTCCCTCATTCCCGGCCTGCGCAAGGCGCTCACGGGCGTGAAGAAGGGTGAGCGCGCCGTCGCGGCCCTGCCGCCGGCAGACGCCTTCGGTGACCAGGGCAACTCCAACCTTGGGGTCGCCGGCACCGACACCCTGGTGTTCCTCGTCGATGTCGTCGACATCGTCAGCAAGCTGGACAAGGCCGAAGGCAAGGAAGTCAAGCCCAAGGACGGCCTGCCGGTAGTCAAGTGGCAGGACGGCAAGCCCGCCTCCTTCACCATGCCCAAGTCGGACCCGCCGAAGGACCTCGTCATCCAGCCGCTCATCGAGGGCACGGGCGCCAAGGTCGCCAAGGGCGACACCGTCGCGGTGACCTACACCGGCGCGCTCTACCGCGACGGCAAGGTCTTCGACTCCAGCTTCAACCGCGGCACCTCGTTCAGCTTCCCGGTGGGCGGCGGCAAGGTCATCGCCGGCTGGGACAAGGGCATCGAGGGCCAGAAGGTCGGCTCGCGCGTCCTGCTCGTCGTCCCGCCCAAGGAGGGCTACGGCGACGCGGGTAGCGGAGAGATCAAGGGCACCGACACCATCGTCTTCGTCGTCGACATCCTCGCCAAGTACTGATTCATCTCGAGCCTGATCCACCTCGAGCCTGACCACTTCGAACCCAGGAGCAGCTATGCCGTTTGACCCCAACACCGAGCGTCCCGAGATCGACTTCCCCGAGGGTGAGGCCCCCGCGGAGCTCTCCATCCAGGACATCTGGGAAGGCGACGGGGAGACCGCCGTCGTCGGCAGCACCGTGCGCGCCCACTATGTCGGCGTCGCCCACTCCACCGGTGAAGAGTTCGACGCTTCGTGGAACCGCGGTGCGCCGCTGGACTTCCGCCTCGGCGTCGGCCAGGTCATCCAGGGCTGGGACAAGGGCATCGTCGGCATGAAGGTCGGCGGCCGCCGCAAGCTGACCATCCCGGCCAACCTGGCCTATGGCGACCGGGGCGCCGGTGGCGCCATCAAGCCGGGCGAGTCCCTGATCTTCGTCGTCGACCTGGTCGACGTGCGCTGAGCTCCCGTATGCCGTGACCGCAGCGCCTGGCCTCGACCGAGGCCGGGCGCCGCTGTCTTTTCCGGCGTCTTGACTCAGTTGCCGATGAGTAGGCGCGCGGCATAGCGGCCGGCGGCCGCCTGGGCGAGGAAGTACTCGCTGTCTGCGCCCAGGCCACGCCCCATCGTGGACAGCGCAACCGGCGATTCACGCAGGACACCCCGGAGCCCGTCGATCGCCTCGGAGGCGAGGGTGAGCCGGCCGGCGGCGCCGTCGACCAGCTCCTCGACCTGACGCTGCACCAGGGCGCCGAACTCCCCGGGCAGCCTGGGCACCACGATCGTGGCCGCACCGAGCACGAGCCGCCCGTATGCCGTGAGGCTGTGGTGCGAAACGCCGAAATGCCGTTCTCGGGCATCGGCGGCGCTGATACGCAGCGCCCCGATCCCGCGACCCCGCAGCGAGTGCACCGCGTTCAGCGCCGCACCGGCATCGACGCCCGAGAAGCCGTATGGCGTCCCGGTCCCCGCATTCCCCGGACCCTGGCTGACGATCACCAGCTCGGCATTCAGGACATGCCGGGCGGCCAGCAGCGCCGAATGCACGGTGACCGCCTCGTGGTCCCCGCCATACGCCTGGCCTGCGGTGATGCTCGCGGCGAGCCAGCCCGCGTCGCGCAATCCGGCGAGCGTGCGGGAGAACGCGGCGGCTAGGGCGCCGCCGTCGGTCATCACATAGACGACGCGCGCGTCCGGGCGCACCGCGCGGACCCCGGCGAGGATCGCCGGGAGCGCGGAATGCAGATCGGCTGCGATCACCGGCATACCGCCAAGGTCGCCGGCCGCGGCCGCCTCGGTAGCGAACACCGAATGATCCGGGCTCTCCTGCTCGTCGATGGCGAGCAGCATCTGCTGGGTGGGGGTGTACCGGGCCTTGACGATGTGACCCGGGGCCGGCGGCGGGTCGGCCGGGAGTTCGTCGGTGCGGGCCACCACCAAAGCAACGCCGCCGGTGCCCAAACCCCGTTGCAGCGCAGAGACATTGAGCAGCACCCGCGCCCCTTCGGACAGCGCACCGGAGACATCGGTGTAGGCCAGGGCCCGCACCGACGTCTCGCCGGAATCCAGGGTGACGGCATACTCGGCCGCTCCGGACCAGGAGCGGATCATGCGCTCGACCGTTCCGGCCCGCCAATGCATCACCCCGGCAGGGTAGTCGCGCCAGCTAGGTCACAGTGGGTGCGCCACGGTGGGCGGCGACGGCCTGCTCCGGTAGCGTCGCCGGTGATGCCCGCGCCCAACACCCCGGCCGCCAAGACCGAGCGGCTGATGAACCTCGTCATGACGCTGCTCTATACCCGGCGTCCGATGCCGCGGGCCCGGATCCGGGAGATCGTCGAGCAGTATCGCGATGCGCCCAGCGACGACGCCTTCGAGCGGATGTTTGAGCGGGACAAGGACGAACTGCGCGAGCTCGGCATCCCGCTGGTCACCGAAGAGATGAGCGTCGGGTGGGACGACGAACCCGGCTATCGAATCCACCAGCGCGACTACGCCCTGCCGGACATCCAGTTCACCTCCGACGAACTCGCCGTGCTCGGCCTCGCCGCGCGCACCTGGTCGCATGCGGCCCTGGCCGCGCCCGCCGCCAATGCGCTGCGCAAGCTGCGCGCCAGCGGAGTCGAGCCGGACCCGGAGGCGTTCGCCGGCGTCGAGGCGCGAGTCGCCACCAGCGAACCCGCCTTCGGTGCCCTCTTCGAGGCGCTCCTTGCGGAAACCCCCGTGCGCTTCCCGTATGCCCGCCCCGGCGAGCGGCCCGGCATCCGGCATGTCCAGCCGTGGGGTCTGACCTCTCAGTCGGGCCACTGGTATCTCACCGGCTTCGACGCCGACCGCGGCGAAGCTCGGGTCTTTCGGCTCTCCCGGATCGCCGGCGCCGTGGCTAAGGACGGCAAGCCCGGCTCGTATGTCGTTCCCCCCGACCACGATCCGGTCGCCATGATCTCCCGGCGCAATGCCCGCGAGGCCAGCGGTTTCGCTCGGGTCCGGGTGCGCCAGGGCACCGGCAATCTGCTGCGCCGGCGCGGGGGAGTGGCGCAGGACGACGGTTACTGGACGACCTTGTTGCTCCCGTATGCCGAGCCCGCCGACCTGGTGGAGGAGCTCGCGTCATACGGCCCCGATGTCGTGGTCGAGCAACCGGATGCCTTGCGCACGGCGCTGATCGCCCACCTGAGCGCGGCCGCTGAGGCGGCGGCCGGCGCATCAGTCGACGAGAGCACGGACGGGGGAGCGGCATGAATCCCGAGAGCGCCACCACCCGACTGTCCCGGTTGCTGAGCATCGTGCCGTGGCTGGTCAATCGTCAGGGCATCGATATGGCGGAGGCCGCACGCGAACTCGGTGTGAGCGCCGAGCAACTGCAGGCCGACCTGGAGCTGCTCTTTATGTGCGGCTATGGGCCGATGACCGACGAGTTGATCGACGTCTCCACCGAGGGCGGACGCATCGTCATCTCCAATGCCGACACCATCGCAGCCCCGCTGCGGCTGACCCGTTCCGAGGCACTGACTCTGATGGTCGGGCTGCGCGCGCTGGCCCAGGCCGAAGGGGTCACCGACTCCACCGTCATCGAACGCGCCCTCGCCAAGCTCGAGGAGGCCGCCGCCAGCGCGGTCGACGGCCGTGGCGGCAAGGTCGAGGCCGTCCTCGCCGATGAGTCAAGCGGCGAGATCCGCGAAACGGTCAGCGATGCCTTGCGCCGGGGCCGCCGCCTGCACTTGCGCTATCTCGTGCCCGCCCGGGACGAGAGCACCGAACGCGATGTCGACCCGATGCGCCTGGCCGGGATCGAGGGCCGCTGGTATCTCGAGGGCTGGTGCCACCGCGCCGAGGACACCCGGCTCTTCCGGCTGGACCGGATCGAGGAGGCCACGGTCCTCGAAGTCGATGGCACCCCGCCGCCGCAGGCCAGCACCCGCGATCTTGCGGCCGGGATCTTTGTTGCCGCAGAAGATCATCCGCTGGTCACATTGCGCCTGGGTGCAGGTTGGGAATGGGTCGCCGAGTACTACCCGATCGAGAACCGCACCGGCCGTTCGCCGGTCACCATCACGCTGCGGGCTCCCGACTTCGCGTGGATCCGGCGGCTGGCCCTGCGCGCCGGCGGCGGCGTGGTCGTGCTTGACCCGCCGGCGTTGCGCGCCCAAGTGGCTGCGGACGCGCAGGCGGCGCTGGCGGCATACCTGCCCGGCGAACAGGACTGAGCCAGCATGCCGGGGTGCCTGTCGATGACCTGGTGGCTGTGATGCCCTGGTGGGTGTGGCTGATCGCCTTCTTGGCGATCCCGATGGTCGGTGCCTGGTGGCTCTGGCAGCGGGTGCGCGCAACCTGGCATACGGCCCGGGAATTGGGCGATCAGGTCGCGCAGACCGGGGAGAGCATGGTTCTACGGCCAGGCCCGTCCCGGCTCACCGGGGCGGCGCCAGCCCCCACCGTCTTCACAGAGATTGCCCAGGTCCGAGCGGAAACCCGCCAGACCCGCACCGCGTTGATCCAGCAGCGGCACGCCGCCCGGAGGCGGCAACTACCACCCTGGGCACGCCGCTAGACTGACGTTCGCCTTCGTTCCCTCTGAGAGGTTGTGGCATGCCCAATCTTGGCCCCGCCGAGTTGATCATCATCGCCCTGGTGATCCTGTTGCTTTTCGGCTGGAAGCGGCTGCCCGACGCGGCGCGTTCCCTCGGCCGGTCGGCTCGCGTCTTCAAGTCCGAGGTCAACGAGATGAAGCAGGAAGACGAGGCGCGCGCCCGGCTTGACGCCAGCCGCCAGGCCACGCCAGTGACCCCCACCCCGGCCCGGCCGGACTATGACGAGCTCGGCCGCCCGATTGCCCAGCCCATCGAGCGTCCCACCGAGCGCTTCGTGGACCCGACGGCCGACCCGGTCATCGACCGCAACCCGGCCAATGGCAATGCGATCCTGCGCGACAACAGCCCGCGCACGGACAACCAGTCCGGCTCTTACTGAGAACCATCCGTATGGCGCCCAAACTGCCAGGGCGCGCCACCCGGGTGCGGCGTAAGGACAACCCCGAGGGGCGCATGCCCCTCGTCGAGCACCTGCTCGAATTCCGCAACCGGCTCATCAAATGTGCTCTCGCGCTGCTCGTCTGCTCGATCGCTGGCTGGTTCCTCTACGACCCGGTCTATAAGGCGCTGACCGCGCCCGTCGCCGATGTCCGCGCGGACTCCGGTGAGAACAGCCTGGTGGCGCTCAACTACGCCGGCCTCACCTCGGCCTTCAGCCAGCGCGTCAATCTCGCGATCTGGGTAGGCCTCATCCTGGCGAGCCCGATCATCCTGTACCAGATCTGGGCGTATGTCGTGCCCGCGCTCACCCGCAAGGAACGCCGGACCTCCCAGGTGTTCCTCGGCGCGACCATCCCGCTTTTCCTCGCCGGCTGTGCCTTCGGCTACTGGCTGCTGCCCAAGGCCGTCAAGATCCTGTTGAGCTTTACCCCGGACGACGCCGCCAACCTGCCCGAGGCCGCCGTCTACTTCCGCTTCGTGACCCGGCTCATCCTGGTCTTCGGGGCGACCTGGGTGCTGCCGGTCTTCCTCGTCGGCCTGGTAGCCGTCGGGGCGCTGCCGGGCCGCAGCCTGCTGCGCCAGTGGCGCCCGGCGCTGATCATCATCTTCATCATCTCCGCCGTGGTGACCCCCACGCCGGACCCGATCACCATGTTTGCCATGGCCGCGCCGCTGATCGTGCTCTACTTCGTCGCCAGCTATATCGGGATCCGGATCGACAAGCGCCGGGCCGCGGCGCAGCCGGACTGGACCCACGTCCCCGACGACCAGGCCTCCCCGCTGTAAGCAGCCGGCCGGCCGTCGTGCCGGGCTGCGGTCACCCCAGGAAGCGCACCCAGTTGGCGCCCCGCCCGGTCTCCGCTCGGGCCACGGACGCCAGGGTGCCGTCGGTGGGGGAGACCACATACGACTCGACCTCGATCGCCTTCTCCCCGGTGCAGAGCACCACGCCGCCGTCCGGTGACACGCCAAAGCCGCGTGGCTGTTTCGGAGTAGGCACGAACTGACGCACCTCGCCCGGCACCCCGTCGGCGCCCAGCGGCAGCGTGGCCAGGGTCGAGGCGCAGCGCTCCGAGGCCCAGAGCACCGATTCATCGGCGGCCAGGTGGATGTCCGCCCCCCAGATCAGATGCTCGGCGGCCGGGTCGGCGCCCATCCGCGAATGCGAGAGCCCCGCGTCCGGGTCGTATGCCGGGTGCACCCCCCGCAGGGTCAGCTCGCCGGACTCCGCGCGCTCGTAGTGCAACACCTCGCCGGAGAACTCGGTCATCACATAGGCGGCGTCATTGGCCCGGTTGAGCACGATGTGCCGTGGCCCGCTGCCCTCCGGAGCGGCGACGGTGGGGGAGCCCAGGGGCTCCAGGCGCCCCTCGCGCAGCGCGCACTGGGCGATCAGATCGGCGCCCAGGGAGACGAAGTAGGCGGTCCGCCCGTCCGCGCTCACCGCGCAGGAATGCACATTCGGGTGCTCGACCCGGGAGGCGATCTCGCCGACCCCGGCCGCAGTGACCGGCATACTCGCCCCGAAGCCGCCGCCATAGGACGCAGCCAGCAGGGTGCTCCCATCGGGAGTCAGCACGAGATAGTGCACGGCGTCCGGCACCTCGCGGCGGCCGACTTCGCGCAGCGCGCCGTCCGCCTCGATCGCCATGGTGACGATGGCCGCCGGTTCGCCCTTGATCCCCACGTGCACTTGCTGGCGGGCCGCATCCACCACCAGGGTGCCGCAGCCCTTGCCCACCGGGCTGACGGCAAGGCGGACCAGCCCGCCATCCGGCGCCACGGAAAAAGTCGAGACGGTGCCGTCCTCGGCGTTGGTGACGAAGGCGCGGGGGGTCGGGTTCATATGCGACACGCTACGCGGGTCGAGGGACCGGGCCAGGGGGATATCGCCAGGTAACCTGCGGGGGTGTCCCAGGACGGCCAGGTGTCCCAGGCCGGCCCAGGCTCCAGGGTCGGCCTGATCATCAACCCGGCGGCCGGTGGCGGAGAAGCCGCCGCGGCGGCCGGCACCCTGCATACCCGCCTGTCCGCGGCGGGATTCCAGGTCGTCCCGCTGTCCGCACGCTCGGCCGGCAGCGCCCTGGCCATGGCCCGGCACGCCATCGCCACCGACCAGATCGACTCCCTCGTCGTCGCCGGCGGCGACGGGATGGCGCACCTCGGAGTCAACGCCTGCGCACAGACCCAGATCCCCCTCGGCATCGTGGCCCTGGGCACCGGCAACGACATCGCCGCCGGGCTCGGCCTGCCGGTGCACGATGTAGACGGCGCGGTCCGGGTGCTGACGCATGGCGAAGTGGCGCAGATGGACGCCGGCCGGGTGGACGATGTCGGCCCGCGGTGCTGGTTCGGCGGGGCGCTCTATGCCGGTTTCGACGCCATCGTCAACGCCCGCGCTAATGCCTGGACCCGCCCGCGCGGCCAGGCGCGCTATGTCGCGGCGGTGCTGCGCGAGTTGCCGACCTTCCGTCCCATCCCCTACGCGATCACCATCGACGGCGAGCGCACGCAGACCGAGGCGATGCTCGTCATCGTGGCCAATGCCCCGTCATACGGCGGCGGTATGCGGGTGACGCCGCAGGCGCGGCTGAACGACGGGCTGCTGGATGTCCTGACCGTCGGCCGGCTCAGCCGCACCGAACTGCTGCGCGTCTTCCCTCAGGTGTACGCCGGCGGGCACGTCGGACACCCGGCCGTGACCATCACCCGTGGTCGCGAAGTCCGCCTGGAAGCCACCGGCATCACCGCCTGGGCCGACGGCGAACCCTTCCATCCGGTCCCCCTGACCGCGCGCGTCGTGCCGGGTGCGGTCCGGGTGATCCTGCCCCGAGGAGACCGGCCCTGAGCCAGCTCGAGAACTTCGCCGCCGAGCTGGACTTCCCGCTCGATGACTTCCAGCGTCAGGCCTGCGCCGCCGTGGAGGCCGGCATGGGCGTCCTGGTCGCCGCGCCCACCGGCGCCGGCAAGACCGTGGTCGGCGAATTCGCCGTCGCCTTAGCGCTCTCCCGAGGGCAGAAGGCGTTCTACACCACCCCGATCAAGGCCCTCTCCAACCAGAAGTACGCCGACCTGGTGCGCCGCCACGGGGCTGCCTCGGTCGGCCTGCTCACCGGGGATAGCTCGATCAATGGCGACGCGCCGATCGTGGTGATGACCACCGAGGTGCTGCGCAATATGACGTATGCCGCCTCACCCACCCTGATCGGGCTCGGCTTCGTGGTCATGGACGAGGTGCACTATCTCGCCGACCGCTTCCGGGGGGCGGTCTGGGAAGAGGTGATCATCCACCTGCCGCCCTCGGTGCAGCTGATCTCGCTGTCGGCGACGGTGAGCAATGCCGAGGAGTTCGGCGAATGGCTGACCCAAGTGCGCGGGAATACCGAAGTCATCGTCTCCGAGCACCGGCCGGTGCCGCTGTGGCAGCACATGCTGGTCGGCAAGCGGATGTACGACCTGTTTGCCGACTCCACCGCCGGCCCGCGCCGGGATGGCGGCATACCTCGGCTCAATCCGCATCTCACCCAGGCGATTCGCAACGCGGAGCAACGCGGGTATGCCGCGGACGCCGCCCGCGGCCAGCGCCGCGGCGGTGACCCGGACCGACGGCGGCGGCCCGGTCCGGCATACGCCTCGGCGGGGGTGGAGCGGGCCAGTCGGGCCGAGATGCTCACCGAGCTGGACCGCGACGGCCTGCTGCCGGCGATCACCTTCATCTTCAGCCGGGCTGGCTGCCAGGCGGCCATTGGGCAATTGCTCAGCAGCGGCATCCGTCTCATCGACGCCGACCAGGGCGAGCGCAACCGGCGTCTGGTCGAGCAGCGGTGCGCGCAGTTGGCCGAGGCCGACCTCGGGGTGCTCGGCTATTGGGACTTCGTCGAGGGCATCGGCCGCGGGTTCGCCGCGCACCACGCGGGAATGCTGCCGACCTTCCGAGAACTCGTCGAGGAACTCTTCACCACCGGCGCGGTCCGGGCCGTCTTCGCCACGGAGACGCTGGCGTTGGGCATCAATATGCCCGCGCGCACCGTGGTGATGGAGAAGCTGGTCAAGTTCAACGGCGAATCGCATGTCGACCTGACCCCGGGGGAGTACACCCAGCTCACCGGGCGCGCCGGCCGGCGGGGGATCGACGTGGAGGGGCACGCGCTCGTGGTCTGGCGCCGCGGCCTGGACCCGGTGCACGTGGCCGGGTTGGCTTCGGCCCGGACCTATCCGCTGCGCTCGAGCTTCCGCCCCAGCTACAACATGGCGGTCAATCTCGTTGCGCACGTAGGACGTTCGCGGGCCGTCCAGGTGCTCAACACCTCCTTTGCGCAGTTCCAGGCCGACCGATCGGTGGTGGGGCTGGTGCGCGACGGGCAGGACCGCCAGGACGCAATGGCTGGCTATGCGGAGGCCATGGAGTGCCACCTCGGCGACTTCCGCGAGTATGCCGCTCTGCGCCATCGCCTCTCCACCTTGGAGAAGGAACAGGCCAAGGAGCGCTCCGCCGCGCGCCGGGCCGAGGCCGCCGTTTCGCTGGAGGAGTTGCGCGTCGGCGACATCATCCGCATACCGAGTGGGCGCCGGGCCGGGCTGGCCGTGGTCATCGAGCCGGCCCGCACCCACCGCGGCGAGACCACCCTGCCCAGTGTGATCACCGAAGACCGGCAGTTGCGGCGGCTCGCGCTGACCGATTTCAGCGGCCCGGTCGACGCGATGGCTCAGATGCCGGTGCCCAAGCACTTCAACGCCAAATCGCCCAAGGCCCGGCGAGACCTGGCGACCACGCTGCGGATCAAGGCCCCGGCGCGGCCGCGGGCCTCGGTCGGCGAGGAGGCCGAGCGGGCCGCGGGCGGGGAGGATCGCGAGATCGCCAAGCTGCGCAAGCAGATTCGCTCCCACCCTTGCCATGCCTGTCCCGAGCGGGAGGTGCACGCCCGCTGGTCGGAACGCTGGTGGAAGCTCAAGCGAGAGACCGCCAGCCTGCGCCGCCAGGTGGAATCGCGCACCAACACCGTGGCCCGCACCTTCGAGCGGATCTGCGGGCTGCTCGCGGACATCGGCTACCTCTCCTCGGACGGCGACGAACTCACCCCCGACGGGGTGCGCCTGCGGCGGCTTTATTCCGATCGCGACCTGCTCACCGCCGAATGTCTGCGTCGGGGGGTATGGCGCCAACTCGACCCCGCCGAACTCGCCGCCTGCGTATCCATGCTCGTCCACGAGCCGCGCTTTGACAGTGGCGGCGAGGCCGGCCCGCGGATGCCCACGGGTGGCGTGGCCGATGCCGCGACCACGATGCTCAACGTATGGAGCGAACTGGAGGACCGGGAGCAGGCCGCCGGCCTGCCGCCGACTCCGATGCCGGATGCCGGGATCGCCTGGTCGGTGCATCGCTGGGCGGCCGGGCAGAGCCTGGAGGTCGCCCTGCGCGATGAGGAGCTGGCGGCCGGGGACTTCGTGCGCCGCTGCAAGCAGATCGTGGACATGCTCGGTCAGATCACCGAGGCCGCCCCCGATGCCGCGCTGCGCAAGAGCGCCCGGGCCGCGTCGGCCGCGGTGTTGCGCGGCGTGGTGGCCAACGACCGGCTCGACTGACCCGGCCGGGTCCGATCGCCGTTAGGCCTCCAATCCCAGGGCGTCCACCACCCGGGTCACCGGGCTACTCAACCGGTAGGTCGAGGCCAGCTCCGAGAGCTTGCGCAGATTGGCGATCCGGGTGGGGAGCTCGCCTACCTCGGCCGGCACTGGCGCATCCGCGGCGACCCGGACCACCAACGGACCCACGTCGAGATAGCTTGCGGCCGCCTCGAGATTGCGCCGCTGCGCGCCCTTGATCGCCGGGTCACCGCCGTCGATCGCGGCCCGTAGCGCGGCTAGCGTGCCATAGGCGGTGATCAGCTTTGCCGCAGTCTTCTCCCCGATCCCGGCCACCCCGGGCAAGCCGTCGCTGGTGTCCCCGCGCAGCACCGCCATATCGGCATACTGCTCGCCGGTCGCGATCCCGTACTTTTCCTGCAAGAAGGCCTCGGTGACCACATCGGGGGAGCGGACCCCGCCGCGCGCGGTATAGAGCACCCGCACCTGCGCCTGGTCATCCACCAACTGGAAGAGGTCCCGGTCGCCGGTGACCACGTCGATCGGCAGCTCGCCCTTGTGCCGGGCCACCAGGGTGCCGATCGCATCATCGGCCTCGAAGCCGATGGCGCCCAGCCGGGTGATCCCCAGCGCCTCCAGCGCGTCGATGATGATCGGGACCTGGACCGCGAGCTCCTCGGGCGCCTCCTCCTCGACGGCGGACTCGGCCGCCAGTCGGTGCGTCTTATAGCTCGGTATGGCGTCCACCCGGAACTGTGGGCGCCAATCCTCATCCCAGCAGGCGATCAGCCGCGTCGGCTGGTGATCGCGTACCAGGGTGGCGATGAAATCGAGGAAGCCGCGCACCGCATTCGTCGGCACCGCCACCCCGTCCGCGCGTTCGTCCGGCACTCCGAAGAAGGCCCGGAAGTACAAACTCGCGGAGTCCAGCAGCATGAGGCGGGGCGTTGTCATGGGCCACATACTGCCAACGCCGGTATGCCGGGCGCCGCCCCCGTTTGCATTCCGGGGCCGCGGAGGGAATCCTGCGCGGATGGAGGATCTCGACCGAGCGCTCATCGACCAACTGCGCCGGGATGGACGGATGAGCTACACCGACCTGGGCAAGGCGGTTGGCCTGTCCACGTCCGCCGTGCACCAGCGCGTCCGGCGGCTCGAGGAGCGCGGCATCATCACGGGGTATGCGGCCCGGATCGCCCACGATCAGATCGGGGCGCCGCTCACCGCATTCATCGCGGTGCGCCCGTTCGACTCGGCAGCACCGGACGATGTGCCGGACCGGCTGCGCGATATCACCGAGATCGAATCCTGTTATTCCGTCGCCGGAGAAGCGAATTACCTGCTCAAGGTGCGGGTGGCCACGCCCTTGGAATTGGAGGAACTGCTGGGGCGAATTCGCGGCGCGGCCAATGTCTCGACGCACACCACCATCGTGCTCTCCACCCCCTGGGAGTAGGCCACCGCACGCCCATACCAGGGCCTCACGCTCACGCCGCGGCAGCGCGGCCCTTAGGACTTGCGGATCGAGCGCACCAGCGCCCAGGCGGCGGGCAGCAGACCGGCCGCGACCGCGATCTTCACCGCGTCGCCGAGCAGGAATGGGATGAGGCCCTTGGCGATCGCCGTGCCGACATCCATCCCGGTGGCGGCCGCGAGATAGGGCACGCCGAAGGCGTAGATGACCACATTGCCCAGAGCCATCAGCCCGGCGGTCCGCAGCACGGTCCGGTCACCGCCGCGCGCCGCGAGGCCGCCGACCAGGGTGGCGGCGACGACGAAGCCGATGAGGTAGCCGAATGATGGGAAGCCCCAGCCGTGAGCGTGGCCGGCGAACCACGGCATACCGGCCATCCCGGCCAGCAGGTAGATGCCCGTGCTCAGCAGGGCACGGACGGAGCCGAGCGCGGCCCCGGTGAGCAGCACCGCGAAGGTGCCGAGGGTCAGCGGCACCGGCGTGAACGGCAGCGGCAGCGCCCACTGGGCGAGCAGGCCGATGAACCCGGCGCCACTGAGGACGAGGGCGGCATCTCGCGCCAGACCGCCGGGGACGGCGTCGGCGAGGACTCGAGGGCGTTCGATGATCGCGGTCATGGCGGCACCCTAGCGGTGCCGCAGCGCTCGGCGCGGGGGGCCTCGCCGAGCGGACCGCGGGGTCTGCCAGGGTGGGGACATGCGCGCTCGGGAGGGATTGCGGCTCCGCTGACTGCTGTCGGAAACGCAACGGATGTGGGCTGCGATCGAGTTGGCACTGCTGCCATCGATGGCGCTCCCGGTGGCCGTGCAGCGCGATCACATCACGGCCGAAGGTCGACCCGGACTGGCGGAACTCCTGCTCAGCAGCGTTGCCCTCTATGGGGCGTTCTTCGCCGCGGCACATGCACTGCTGAACCTGTTCGCGTACCGCGGCTTGGCCGGGGAGGACCTGCGGCAGGCGCTGCGGGCCGCAGCGCGGATGGACGAACCCCGCAGCCGGCTGGCGCGCATACCCGTGCTCAGGTCGTTCGTGCGGATGCCGAGTGCGCACAATGTGGCGCTGCAGATGGCGGTGGTCTCGCTGGTGGCGATCATCGTGATCGGGGCGCGTGAGTCGTTGCGCTCGCAGGTCACCAATGTCGGCGGCGCGATGGTCGTCGTGGTGGCCTCGTGGCTGGAGGTGCTCACCCTTTTCGCCATCCTGTATGCCCGTCTCGACGCGGACGACGACGACTCGCTCACCTTCTCCGGAGCCGGGCCGCGCACCATGTCCAATGACACCTACTTCGCGCTGGCGGTGCAGACCACCTTCGGCACCACCGATGTCGAGGTGAGCACCACGCAGACCATGCGGCAGGTGTCCCGCCACGCCTTGCTCAGCTTCGTGTTCAACACCCTGCTCCTGGCCTTGTTGATTGGGCTGCTCGGCGGATAGCCAAGCCCAGGGGCCGATCCGGACGGGAATCGCGCGGCAGCGTGCCGGGCGGTCAGTCCTGCGAGGAGCGCGCCCACAGGTTGATTCCGGAGTCAACCGCGTGCTCGTCGATCGCGGCGAGTTCGGCGTCGGTGAAGTCGAGGTTGCGCACCGCTCCGATGCTGTCCTCCAACTGCCTGACCGAGGAGGCCCCGATCAGCGCGGAAGTGACTCGCTCGTCGCGCAGCACCCAGGCCAGCGCCATCTGCGCCAGGGTTTGACCGCGGTTTTCGGCGATGGTGTTCAGCGCCCGAATGTGGTCCAGGGTTTCTTCCTGCAGCAGCCGCGGGTCGAGGCTCTTGTCCTGTGCCGCACGGGAATCCGCCGGTATGCCATTGAGGTACTTCCGAGTCAGCATGCCTTGGGCCAGCGGGCTGAAGGCGATGCAGCCGGTGCCGGTCTCCTCCAGCGCGTCGAGCAGCCCGTCCTCGATCCAGCGGTTGATCATCGAGTACGACGGCTGATGAATGAGTAGGGGAGTGCCCAGCTCCTCGAGGATCCGGGCGGCCTCGCGGGTGCGCTCGGGGCTATAGGAGGAGATCCCGGCATACAGGGCCCGGCCGGATCGCACGATGGCGTCGAGGGCGCCCATCGTTTCCTCCAGCGGGGTGTCCGGGTCGAAGCGGTGGCTGTAGAAGATGTCGACATAGTCCAGCCCCATGCGCTTCAGCGACTGGTCGCAGCTGGCGATCAGGTACTTGCGGGAGCCGCCGCCCTGCCCATACGGACCCGGCCACATGTCGTAGCCGGCCTTGCTGGAGATGATCAGTTCATCGCGATAGGGCCGGAAATCGCGCGCGAAGAGCGTGCCGAAGTTGCGCTCCGCACTGCCATACGGCGGGCCGTAGTTGTTGGCCAGATCGAAGTGGGTGACGCCGAGATCGAAGGCGCGCCGCAGCGTCGCCTGCTGGCGATCCAGCGGCACATCGTCGCCGAAGTTGTGCCACATACCCAGGCTGATCGCGGGCAGGACGAGTCCGCTGCGGCCAACGCGGCGGAACGGCATGCCGGCCTCATAACGGTCCGGGTCAGCGCGGTATTCGTCGGCGTGGAAGGTCATGGCGTCAGCCTTGCACACCACGGGCCACGCCTGGGGGAGTGACCGGGTGCGCGCAACTAGCTGCCATGGCAAGGTGTGCATCCGGCCGACCCCTTCCCGGCGGTTACCGCCCGCTCCTAGCGTCCTAGCGAAAGCCGTTGTGGACGAAAGGAATCGGACGATGACCACACGACGCGGGATCCTCACCGCCGGCCTCGTTGCCGGGGCGGGAACTCTGCTAGCTGGGCCTGCCCGGGCTGCGCTCCCGGTGGTGGACATGGAAGCGGCGCTCAAGGCTGCGCAATGGGATCCGGAGAAGTCGGGCACCGGGATCACTCCTGGTGCCAAGGCGAGCGTCTTGCTTATCGAGCAGGCGTTGGTGGCCCGGGGCCTGCTCGCCACGTCCTATGCCGACGGCCACTTCGGCTCCAAGACCGTCGCCGCGTATGCGGCCTGGCAGCGTTCGCTGGGCTACTCCGGCATCGGGGCGAACGGGTTGCCGGGGGCGGCGTCCCTGACCGCCCTGGGCCGCAACCGCTTCACCGTGCGCCGCACGATCGCTCCCGGTACCAAGAGTCAATACCAGGGCTGGACCGTCAACGCCCGCACGCTGGCCATGCTCAGGGCGGCCGAAAATCGCTGGGGCGGAGGCCAGTTCGTGGTCGAGCAGGGGTCTTATGCCCCCGGTGTCGATCCGACCTCGGCCGGCAGCCATGATGGCGGCGGCGCACTGGATCTGGACGCCGAAGCACTGAGCCCGGGCCTGCGCACCGCGGCCCTTGTTGCCCTGCGCGAGGTGGGCTTCGCAGCCTGGCTACGCAATCCGTCGCAGGCCAACTGGCCGTGGCATATCCACGCGATCGCCATCAGCGATCCCGATCTCGCCCCGCTTGCCGCCCGCCAAGCCGGCGCGTACTACGAGGGCCGCAATGGCTTGGCGAGCAATCTGCCCGACGACGGTCCGGCCGTCCCCAAGGTCACCTACGAAGAGTTCCGCCGCGGCGCCTGACCGGCCCCGCTCACCGCCATTCGGCAACCCCGCTAGATCCGCAGCACACCCCACCCCGAAAGGAATCACCATGTCCACAACCACCCGCAGGATCGGCATTTCCCTCGGCTCACTCACCCTCGCCGCCGGGCTGCTCGCCACCGCCGCCCCGGCCCAGGCCGCCGGGCGTGACGGCGTCTGCCAGTCCGGGGAGTTCTGCTACTTCTACAACAGCAACAACCAGGGTTCGGTGTCCGACTTCACCACCTCGGTCAGCGACTATGGCACCACCCAGCCCTCCTGCTACGAGTTCAAGGGGTCGGGCAACGGCCAGGGGCAGTGCATCAAGAACAATGCCGCCTCGGTCTGGAATCAGTCCTCGATGACCGTGCGCGTCTACTACAACACCGGCTACCAGGGCAGCTACCAGGACATCGCCCCGGGCTACAAGGGCCAGCTCAACTCCACGCTCTACAACAACAACGCCTCCCACCAGTTCATCCCCTCTGGTGGCGGGTCCTACCCGGCCAAAGACGACTACCCCTACCGCGGCCAGGGCGGGGTCGACCCGTGGAACTTCTACAAGGGTCAGTGCACCAGCTTCGCCGCCTGGGCGGTGCGCTCCCGGGTGGGCGTCTCCTTCCACAACTACTACAAGGGAGTCCACTGGGGTAATGCCCACAACTGGGACAACGCGGCGCGTGCGGCCGGTGTGCCTGTTTACGGCACCCCGAGGGCCGGCGACGTCGCGGTGCGCAATGGCGGCACCTACGGCCACGTCGCCTTCGTCACCAGCGTCAACTCCAATGGCACCTTCGAGATCGACGAGTACAACTACCTGGGCACCGAGCGCTACAGCCACCGCACGGTGAGCGTCGGGACGGCCAACAGCCAGTTCAGCGCCTTCGTCCGCTTCAAGTAGGTGGCAGCCACCAGGTCGGGCCGGCGGGTGATCCCGCCGGCCCGTCCGGCGTGCCCGGATCGTGCACGTCGCCGCCGCCGAATGCTGCCTAGAGCCAGCCGCGCTCCTGGGCGCGCACCGCGAGCTGGAAGCGGCTCCCGGCCTCGCAGCGCTCGCTCAGGTCGGCGATGAGGCGCCGGGTGGTGCGCACCGAGACGCCCAGATGCCGGGCGATGCTCTCGTCCTTCAGGCCGCGGGCGAGCAGGCGCAAGGTGGCCCGTTCGGAGGGGTTGAGAGCAACCGCCTCCGCGGCCGGGGAGTTCAGGGACGCAGCGCTCTCCCAATATTCGTCGAAGAGCGCGACCAAGGCGGCGAGAATGCCGCGACCGTGGAACGCAATAGCCCCGAGTCGAGGTTCGGCCGGGTCGATGGCCACGACCGCGATCCGACGGTCGATGATGTTCATCCGCACCGGAAGCGTCGGGCGCAGGCGCGATTGCCCGCCCAGGACGGCGAACTGCTCGAGGTGGCGGCGAAAGTCCTTGTCCTCCACGTGACTGGACAGGTGGAGGGTACGCAGCCGTACCCCCCGGCGCAGGGCGGCGACGTCGGCCGCCGTGGACTCCTCCAGCCCTTGTGCGCTCGGCTTGGAGGGCATCATGGCGAGGATCTCCTCGCCGGCCTGCGCGCCGAGCTCCTCCATCCGGCTGACTACGGCGTCGATGCCGTCGAGCCGCTCAAAGAGCGCGGAGGTTCGGTTCTCATGGTGGATGCGGTATTCCGCGACTACTGAGGCAATCTCGGTCCGCAGATGGGCCAGGGCTGCCTGGCGCTCGTGCAACTCGGCCTCGAGATGTTCCACGAGATGGGGGAGGGCCACGTCGGGGCTGATTGCCCGCCAGCCGCCGCTACTCGACTGGCTCGCGCGGACCAGGGAATGACGACCCAGCTCGTCCAGGGCATTGCGTACCGAGGTGACGGATAGCGACAACTCCGCGGCGATTCCCGGAATGTCGAGCAGGGGCTCGTCCAGCAACAGCATGTACACCGTCACCGAGCGCCGGTCCAGGCCGAGCAGCCGCAGCTTGGCGGCCGGCCCAAGCGCATGCGCCTCCTGGAAGGCCGGGTGCTCACTCACGGGGCGAATTCTCCTCACAACAGGCTCAATGGCCTGGCAAAGGCTATCTGCCCCGGGCGGGTCCGGCTCGGCGAAACCCGGGCGGACGAACAACCTGCCATGTCCACTTGTTGGGCAGCCCACCCCCTTGGCGGGAGGCCGCCCGGGCCCGAAAGTTAAGGCCAGGACGGCAGCAGCGCCGGCCCAAACCCGAGAGGAGCAATCAGATGACTCGTTTCCGGATCGCCCTGACCGCCCTGTGCGCCCTGAGCTTCTTCGGTGGCATCACGACTCCCGCCGTCGCCGACAACCCCGGTGACACCGCCGTCTGCGGGCACTGCTGGAAGGGCAAGGCCTGAGCCTCGAGGGCTTCCGCGCCGCTCAGATGGCTTCGATCTCCGGGTATACCGGCTGCCACATCCGGGCATAGATCTGCTGGATGGGATCGCTTAAGGGTTCCTGGGCCACACCCTCCCGCGCCGCCTGCTCGGCGACCGCCACCGCGATGGTCGCCGACACCTGGCGCAGGTCGCTGATGGCGGGCAGGAGCGGCGCGCCGGGCCGGTAAGCGTTGACCATGCTGGCCAGGGCCTGCGCGGCCGCCGCGATCATGCCCTCGGTGACCCGGGTGGCCTTGCACGTCGCCACCGCCAAGCCGAGGCCGGGGAAGATCAGGGCGTTGTTGGCCTGGGCGATCGAGTACCGCACCCCGTCCTGTTCCACCGGCGCGAACGGGCTGCCGGTAGCGATCAGCGCGCGGCCGTCGGTCCACTGCAGCAGGTCCGCCGGAGTGGCCTCGGCCCGGCTGGTCGGGTTGGACAGCGGGAAGATGATGGGACGCGGGCAGTAGGCCGCCATCTCCTCGACGATCTCCCGGGTGAATGCCCCGCCCTTGGTGGAGGTCCCGATGAGGATCGTGGGCTTGGCGTTGCGGATGACATCCGCCAGGGTGATGTGGTTGGGGTTGGCGACATCCCAGCCGGCGACGTCCGCGCGCGAGCGCGCCCACGGCTTCTGGAAATCCATCAAGTTGGGCTGGTCATCCACATAGAGACCATCGATGCCGATGGAGTAGAACCGGGAGTAGGCCTCGGCCTCGTCCTCCGCGCGCCCGGTACGCAGCATGGTGTCGCGGATCAGGCCGGCGATCCCGGTGCCCGCGCTGCCGGCGCCAAAGATGCATACCCGGTGGTCGTCCAGGTCGACGCCGGTGACGTCGACACCGGCGAGCAGAGCGGCCAGGACCACGGCGGCGGTGCCCTGGATGTCGTCATTGAAGGTGCAGATCTCGTCGCGATAGCGCGCCAGCAGGCGGTGAGCATTGCGCGGACCGAAGTCCTCCCAGTGCAACATCGCATTGGGAAAGAGGTCCTTGACCGTGTTGACGAAGAGGTCGAGGAACTCGTCATACTCCTGGCCACGCACCCGGGCGTGGCGCTCGCCGAGATACATCTCGTTGCTGAGCAGGCTGAAGTTGTCGGTGCCGGTGTCCAGGACCACGGGGATCACCCGGCGGGGGTGAATGCCGGCGGCGGCGATATAGACCGAGAGCTTCCCGATCGCGATCTGGATACCGCCGATGCCCTGATCGCCGATGCCGAGGATGCCCTCGGAGTCGGTAACCACCACGAGGTCGACCTCGTCGGGCCCCAGGCCGTAGTTCTGGAAGGACTCGACCATGGTCTCGGGGTGCTTGATCGACAGGAACACTCCACGCGGGCGGGAGAACTCGTGGCTGAACCGCTCGATCGCCTCACCGATGGTGGGGGTATAGATGACCGGCAGCATCTCCTCCAGGTTGGAGGTCAGCAGCTTGTAGAAGAGCACCTCGTTGCGGTCGCGTACACCATTCAGGTGCAGGTACTTGCCGAGCATGCTGCTGGTGCGCAGGAACTGCTCATACACCCGCCGCACCTGGTTCTCCAGGGTGGTCACCCCAGTTGGGATCAGCCCCACCAGACCCAGGGCCTGGCGCTCCTCTAGGGTGAAAGCGGTGCCTCGATTGGTCGTCGGATTGCTCAGCACGGTCCGGCCGCGGGCCCGGATCCGCATCGGCCCGAAGGCGCTCGTGGTGTCCTGGTCGTAATCTCGCGTCAGCACGTGACCACCCTCTCATCGGGGCGCCCTCCCGGGCCAGCGCGCCTCGGGTGCGCCGGGCAGCATTTACGGTTATCGGATGAGCAGTGCCACGCCGACCCGCCAGCAGGGGACGCCGCTACCGGCGCGGCTGCTGCTGGCGCTGGGGGGCGGCGTGCTGCTGTGGCTCGCCTTCCCCACCACCGGGCTCTGGTATGCCGCGTGGCTGGGCTGCGCTCTGCTCGCGGCGGCCGGTTGGGCGGCCCGGGCGGGCACCGGGTTCCTGGTGGGTCTGTTCGGCGGCCTGGCCTTCTTTGTGCCGACCCTGTCCTGGTCGGGGGTC
>CAKZIH010000026.1 GCA_936931335.1 uncultured Nostocoides sp.
ACGGTTGGCGGCCGGTCAGGGCAGCCCGCGCCACGGTGGAAAACCTAGGCCCCCCCGATCGCGGACACCTGAGCACGCATGACCGTGCCCAGGTTTCCGCAGTCATGCTGGTCCTGAGGTGCACAGGCCGGCTGACGTCCTTACCCCCGGTAGGTCTGGCCGTAGGAAGCGAGCTGGGCCACCACGCCGGCGATCTCGTCGTCGGGCAGGACCCGCACGGCGCCCGCGGCCCGCGCCTGCAGGTAGACATCGCAGACCCACTCCAGCTGTAGCGCCTTCTCGTAGGCGGAGCCCAGGTCGTCCCCGACGACCACGGCGCCGTGGTTGCGCATGAGCGCCCCCGTCCGCCCCACGAGGGCGGCCTGCACGTTGGCGGCGAGCTCGGGGCTGCCGTAGCGGGCGTAGCCGGCGATGCGGACGGGACCCCCGAGCACGGCCACGTAGTAGTGGACCGAAGGGAGGGCGTCGAGATCGTCCAAGCTCGCCACGGCCGTCGCCGCAGTGCTGTGGGTGTGGACCACTGCCTGTGCCCCCGTCTCCCGCACCGCGGCGAGGTGAAGGCCCAGCTCGCTGGCCGGCTTGAGCGGGCCATCGACCATGGTGCCGGTCTCCACTTCGACGACGCAGACGAGCTCGGGCCGCAGGTCGCGGTAGGGAAGCCCGCTCGGGGTGATGGCGAGCAGGTCCCCCGAGCGCACCGACAGGTTGCCGGCCGTGCCCACCACCAGACCGTCGGGGAGCAACCGCGCGCAGGCCGCGGCTATCTGCTCACGTTCGCTCTGCAGGATCATCTCTGCCCCCTAGTTGTAAGACAACTTGAGACTAACGTCCCGCGGAGACTTCATCCAGAGCTGCGGTTGATCGTGAATGCGTAGCGGCCTTCGATGAAGTACGTCCGCGAGTAGGCCAGCAGCCGGTCCTCTGAGTCGTAGTGCAGCTGGTTGAGCAGGACGAACAGCTCGTGCGCCGCCGCCTCCTCACCCCACCCCACGTGCCGCGAGCGCACGGCGTGGACCTGCGCGATGGCATGGACCGGCCCGATCCCCAGCTCCTCCCGCATGAACGCGAAGATCGACCCCGTCAGCGACTCCGCGTCGAAGTCTGCGGGGAACAGGCTCCACGGCATGAGGTCGTAGGAGTACGCCACGACCTCGCCGTCCGCCAGGATCGAACGTCGCAGCTCGAGCACCTCCGTGCTCACGTCGACCTGCATCCGGGCCGCCTCCTCGGGGAGCACAGACCGCTGCAGCCGCCCCGCATAGACCATGCCCGGCTCCTTGCCCTGCGCCCGGATCGAGTCCGTCATCGACTCAAGGCGCTCGAGCCCGGCCTGGACGGCGGGCTGCTCGACCACGAACGTGCCGACCCCGTGCTGGGTGCGAACCAGCCCGAGCCCCTCCAGCTCGCGCAGCGCCGCTCGGACCGTGGGCCGCGACACCCCGAACGTCCCGCTGAGTGCCGCCTCCGTCGGAAGCCGGTCGCCTGCGGCGTAGGTCCCGTCCGAGAGCTTGCCCCTCAGGTCCTCGGCGATCTGCGCGGCCAGGGTGGTGCGCCGATTCATTGCTGGCCTCCCGTGATCGTCCTCGCGGGGACTGTAGTGCCCCCTGGCCGCCTCGCAGGCGAGGGGCCACCGGAACCCATTGACGCAATGCTAGGACGTTAGTACCTTGAGTCGAGAGTTGTAAAACAACTACTCGAAGGGGAGTAGGCATGGTCAAGGCTCTGGAGTGGGTCGCGCTGCCTCAGCCTGCACTGCGGTTGCTCGACCAGACGCGACTGCCGACGCAGGAGCACTACATCGACGTGACCACGGTGGACACCCTCGTGCGGGCGATCCAGGACCTGGCCGTGCGAGGTGCACCGGCCCTCGGCGGCGTCGGCGCGCTCGGCGTGGTGGTGGCCATGGCACAGGGGGAGCGGGAGGCTTGGTCCAGCGAGCGTCTGGCCGGCGAGATCGCCCGCATCCGCAACGCCCGACCGACCGCCGTGAACCTCGCCTGGGGCGTCGACCAGGTGCTCCCGGCCATGCCGCGCGGCATCCCCGCGGTCCTCGACGCCGCCATGCGGCTCGTGGCCGAGGACGAGGCGGCCAACCGCGAGCTGTCGCGCTTGGGGGCGGACTGGATCATCGCCCGGACCGGCAAGGACCTGGTCCGCGTCCTGACCCACTGCAACACCGGTGCGCTGGCCACGACGGCGTGGGGGACGGCATACGGCATCATCCACGAGCTCCATCAGCGGCAGCGGCTCGAGGTGGTGCACGCCGACGAGACCCGCCCTCTGCTGCAGGGATCACGTCTGACCAGCTGGGAGCTCACCCAGGACGGCATCCCCCACGTGGTGCAGGCCGACTCCGCCGCCTGCTCGACGATCCTGCGGGGGCTTGTGGACGTGGCCATCATCGGTGCCGACCGGATCGTCGCCAACGGCGACACCGCCAACAAGATCGGCTCGGTGGCGCTCGCGCTGGCCTGCCAGCGGGCCCAGATCCCCTTCGTCGTCGCTGCCCCCTCGTCCACCATCGATCTCGCCACCACCACCGGCGCCGAGATCGTCATCGAGGAGAGGCCGCCGCACGAAGTCCTGGGCCTGGGCGGCCTGCAGACCTCGCCCGCGGGGGCCCGGGCCTTCAACCCGGCGTTCGACGTGACCCCGCACGACCTCATCGACGCCATCGTGACCGAGCGGGGGATCGTCGAGCCCGCCACTCACCCCGACTCCCGTCTCCTGGCCGAGATCGCCGGCTGACCCAAAAGCGGTGAGCAACGACGCTCACCGCCCACCGAGAGGAAGACCCATGCGGAACAAGCACCTCATCGCCACCGCCCTCGCGGGCAGCACGTGCCTGGCCCTGGCCGCATGCAGCCAGGGGGGCACCACGACGACGGACAACAAGAACTCCGCGGGCGGCACCGTGCAGTCGGCCACGGGCCAGGCTCCCGCGCCCTTCGCGGAGGGCGAGGTCAAGATCGCCATCGTGCAGCAGTCGGGTCAGGGCGACTACTTCCAGCAGTACCTCAACGGCACCAAGAAGCAGGCCGAGGCGCTCAAGATGAAGGTCACCGTCTATGACGCGCAGAACGACAACGCCCAGCAGGCGACCCAGCTCGACCAGGCCATCGCATCAGGCGTCAAGGGCATCATCGTGCGCCACGGCTTCCCGGACACCCTGTGCCCCGGCGTCAACAAGGCCCTGGACCAGGGCATCAAGGTCGTGATCTACGACGTCGAGATCCAGAAGTGTGCCCCAAGGGCAGTCCAGACCCAGCAGTCCGACGCCAAGATGGCGAGTCTCGTGCTCGACCAGATGGTCAAGGACGTGGGGACCGGCAAGCCCGTCGGCTACGTCAACATCTCCGGCATCGCTCCCCTCGACCGCCGCGACACGGTATGGAAGGAGTACGTCGCCAAGAACGGCTGGACGCAGAAGTTCAAGACCGGGAAGTACACCAACTCCACCGCGACCGACACCGCGCCCATGGTCGACAACGCCCTGAAGTCGAACGGAGACGTCGTGGCGGTCTACGCGCCGTACGACGAGCTCTCCAAGGCGACCCTGTCGGCCCTCAACGACAACCCCGGGATGAAGGGCAAGGTCAAGGTCTACGGCGCCGACATCTCCACGGCCGACATCGAGCTGATGACGGCGGAGGGCTCGCCGTGGGTGGCCACCGGCGCGACCGACCCCAACGCCATCGGCGCGGCCGTCGTCCGGACCCTGGCCCTCAACCTCGCCGGTGAGGTCAAGGAGAGCGCCAAGGTGGAGTTCCCACCGATCCTGGTGACCGCGCAGATGCTGCGGGACAAGGGCGTCAAGAACATGGAGGACCTGCGCGCGGCCCAGCCGCAGCTCAACATCTCCTCCGTGTCGTCGGCCGCCTGGATCCCCACCGTCACGTTCTGACCACGTCGGGACGGGCGAGTGGCCCTGCCACCTGCCCGTCGGAGAGGGGGCTTCATGGGGGACCGTATGCCGGCCGGCCCGGCGCCCGGCGGGGCCGCTGGGCCGGCCGAAGGTGCCGTGCCCGCGCTCGAGCTCGACGACATCACCATGTCCTTCGGCGCCAACCAGGTCCTGCGCGGCGTCACGATGTCGTTGCTCCCCGGCAGCGTCACGGCGCTGCTCGGGGCCAACGGTGCGGGCAAGTCAACCCTGATCAAGATCCTGTCGGGTGCCTACGGCGGCAACGGTGGTCAGATCCGGGTCGACGGGGAGCCGATCACGATCGTGGGCCCGCGCGACGCCGCGCGACGCGGCATCGCGACGGTCCACCAGCGCATCAACGAGTCCATCGTCCCGGGGCTGTCGGTGGCCGAGAACCTGACCTTCGAGGAGATCGTGCAGGGCGACCTGCCCGCCGTGTCCTCGGTGCGCGGCCTCCTGCCCCGGGCTCGAGAGGTGGCGGCGGCGCTCGACCTCGGGTGGTCGGACGCGCGACTGCGTCAGGACGTCTTCGAGCTGGGCATCGCCGACGCGCAGCTCCTCCTGCTGGCGCGGGCGCTCGTGCAGCACCCCAAGGTCCTGGTGCTCGACGAGCCCACCTCGACGCTGTCGCAGGTGGAGGTGGCTCGACTGTTCGAGGTGATCGGCCGGCTGCGGTCCGAGGGCGTCGCCATCCTCTACGTCTCGCACCACCTCGACGAGATCCGTTCGCTGGCGGACCGGCTCGTCGTGCTGCGCGACGGTCGCATCCTGGAGCAGCAGGACGCGCCGTTCGACATGCGCTCGGCGATCCGCTCGATGCTGGGCGAGTCGATCCTCGGCGATGCGGCGGAGCTGGTGGAGCAGCGCGGTGAGGACGTGGCGGTCGAGCTCCGCGGCGTCACCCTGCTGCCGAGGTCCGCACCCATCGACCTCGACCTGCGATACGGCGAGGTGACCGGCGTGGTCGGCCTGATCGGCGCCGGCAAGTCCGAGCTCGCGCGGGGCCTCTTCGGGGTCGAGCAGTTCCCCACGGGCACCGCGACGCTCGACGGTCGTGCCTTTCGGCCGAGCAGCGCCAGGGACGCCATACGACGCGGCGTCTTCCTCGTCCCCGAGGACCGGGCCGCCGAGTCGATGCTCCCCGGCTGGTCCATCGCCCGGACCGCGTCGCTGCCGTTCATGCGCCAGGTGAGCCGGCACGGGGTCATGGACTCGGCTCGGGAGCGCCGCATGGGCGCCACCGCGATCGAACGGTTCGGTGTGGTCGCCACCGGCCCCGACCAGTCGCTGGACACCCTCTCGGGCGGCAATCAGCAAAAGGTCGTGGTCGCCCGGTGGTTCCAGGAGAAGCCCAAGGTCATGCTCCTGGACGAGCCGTTCCGCGGCGTCGACATCGGGGCGCGTCATGTCATCGCGACCCAGGCCCGGCAGATCGCCGCCGATGGCTCCTGCGTCGTGGTGCTGTCCAGCGACGTCGACGAGATCCGCGAGGTGGCCGACCGCATCCTCGTGCTGGTCGACGGCGAGGTGCGGCTCGACGACTACACGACCCAGATCGACGGTGAGGACATCGTCGCGAGCATGTCGGAGGTGCCCCAGAGATGAGCAGCCCCAGCACGGAGCTCACCGCTCGCATGAAGATCCAGGACGGGGTGGTCAAGTACGGCTTCATCGTCGTGACGATCGTCCTGTTCCTGTACTTCTCCGCCACCGAGCCGTCCTTTCGGACCAGTGGCGCGATCTTCTCGATGCTCAAGTACGCCTCGGTGACGGCGATCCTGGGGTTGGGGATGACCTTCGTCATGGCGGTCGGCGGCATGGATCTGTCCATCGGCTCCACCGCCGGGCTCGCGGTGCAGATGGCGGCCATGACGATGGTCTTCTACAACCTCACCGCGGCGACCGCGGTGGTCGCCGTCATCGCCGCCGGCGTCCTGGTGGGGCTGCTCAACGCCTTCCTCGTCGTCGTGTGCCGCATCCCTGACCTGCTGGCGACGTTGGGCGTCATGTTCGTCATACAAGGCGCCAAGCTCATCCCCGTCGACGGCCAGTCCGTCTCCGCCGGTATGACGCTCCGCGACGGCACACCCGCGCCCGGCAAGTTCGACCCGGCGTTCCTCCAGATCGACCGGGGGTCGATCGGGCCCGTCCCCTTCCCCGTGATCCTCATGCTGGTGCTGACGGTGGCCTCGTGGTTCATCCTCGACCGCACCCGCTGGGGCCGCATGTTCTACGCCATCGGCGCCAACGCCGAGGCATCGCGGCTCGCCGGTGTGCGCGTCGACCTGTTCCGCGGGCTGGCCTACGTCCTGTGCGGGCTCTTCGCCGCCGTCGGTGGCCTCATTCTCGTGTCTCGCATCGGCCAGGGTGACGTGAATGCCGGTGCCTCGTCGCTGCTCGAGGCCGTCGCAGTGGCCCTGGTCGGGACGTCCGTCCTCGGCATCGGCAAGCCCAACGCCTGGGGCACCCTGCTCGGCGCCCTCCTCGTCGGGATCGTCCTGACCGGCCTGACGATGAAGGGCTTCCAGTACTACCACCAGGACACGGCCAAGGGGTTGGTGCTGATCCTGGCGCTGATCTTCTCGTTCACCATCTCGCGCAACAAGGCGCGGTTCATCTCAGCCGGCTAGGGCTGCCAAGGAGAAGCCATGACCGCTCAGTACGCGTTCCTCACCGCCGACACGGTGCCCGACTACGTCCGGTCGACCGCGTCATTGAGCTCGCGCATCGACGCCGACCACCTGACCCGTTGCGAGGAGATCGGCGACGGCAACCTCAACCTGGTCTTCCTGCTGCGCGACCACGAGGGTCGTGGGCTGTGCCTCAAGCAGGCACTGCCCTACGTCCGGCTGGTCGGCGACGGATGGCCGATGACGCCGGACCGTGCGCGGCACGAGGTGGAGGCCCTGCGTGCCCACCACGCGCTCGTCCCCGAGCTGGTGCCGGAGGTCTACGCCTACGATCCTGAGCGCTACATCATCGCCATGGAGGATCTTTCGGATCATGACGTATGGCGTTCCGCCCTGATCCGCGGCCAGCACCACACGGGGGCGGCGCACGAGGCTGGTCGCTACGTCGGCGCCGTGGCGTTCGGCACCTCGGCGTTCGGGCTGGAGCGGGAGGCACTGGCGAACAGCATCGCGTCCTCGGTCAACCCCGACCTGTGCGTCATCACCGAGGACCTGGTCTTCACCGAGCCGGTGGTCGATGCCGGTCGCAACAGCTGCCTGCCCGCAAATGCGTTGGATGCCAAGGAATTTGCGGAGGATCCGGCCGTCCGGCGGGCGATGGGGCACGCCAAGTGGTTGTTCATGACAAAGGCCGAGGCGCTGATCCACGGCGACCTGCACACGGGGTCGGTGATGGTTCGGGGTGGGGATGGCAATGGGGGCGGTTCCGGCGGTGCCGTCTCGGTCAAGGCTTTCGACTCGGAGTTCGCGTTCTACGGCCCTGTGGCGTTCGACCTGGGCGCGCTGTGGGCGAACTACGTGATCGCGGCGGCCCGGGGCCTCGCGCTGGGCGACGAGGCGCACGCGGACTGGTGCCTCGACCTGCTTGCGCAGACGTGGGAGGGCTTCGAGCAGGAGTTCCGCCGCCGCTGGCCGACCCGCCTGGACCCACGCGTGTGGGACGACGCCACGCTGCAGGACCTGCTCCTCACGTGGCGCTCGGAGGCCTGGCTCTTTGCCGCGGCCAAGATGTCGCGCCGCATCGTCGGCCTGGCCAAGACGCAGGACATCGAGACCCTCCCCGAGTCGCAGCGTGAGGGCGCGGCGCGGGCCGTGCTGCACGTCGCCCGCGCGCTGGTGCGGGAGTCCGGCGCCGACTCGAACGTTGACCACATCCGCGCCATCATCCGCCGCCAGCTCCAGACCGCCGTCCCGGCAGCACACGCCACTGTGGAAGGCTGAGCACGCCCGATCGCGGAAACCTGAGCACGCCTGACGGTGCCCAGGTTCCCGCGGTGCGAGCCACCGTGGTTCGCCTGGCCCCGGCGAGCGGCTCAGCGGGGGTTGCGAGCTGGGTGCTTCTCCGCGATCCGGCGCAGCTGGTCCAGCGCCGAACCCGGCTCGATATCCGGCCCGTCGTCGGGGTCGCGGTCTCGGCCGTACTGGGCGGGCAGGTCCCCCTACCCGTCGAACGGCGTGACCTGCCGCACCGGGCCGCCAGGCACCACGTGCGCGTCCTTCGTCGGCAGCACCTCGCACTGGTGCAGCCAGTTGTCGCCGAGGTCGAAGGTGTAGGTGAACGTGACGCCCACCGTGAGCTCGGTCAGCGGCCGCTCGAGGGGCTCGTAGCGCGGCGTGCCGCTGCCGTCGCCCAGCTCCCCGATCGTCTCCTTGTCCGTGACGACCAGCCGGTCGCCGAACTCGAACTGGACGAGGTGCCCCAGGTCGTAGCGCCCGAACGCCCGGTCGATGCCCTCCGCAAGCGCGGCATAGGTGGAGCGCGGCGGGATCGCGACGATGCGCCCCGGCGCGGGGTCGAACTCCTCCCGCGACCGCTGACTAGCGTGACCTTGAGGACCTTGCAGCGTGCAGCCATGCCTCCATCCTGCCGGGATCCGACGCCGCCAGCACCCCGCCCGCCATACAGCCTCATGCCTGCGGGCTTGGGCGGGAGGAGCGCGACCGGCGACCGGTCATGCCGAACCGACTGGGGCTCCACGGTGGGTGGCACCGTGGAGGCCGCGTGACCGTCACGGACGCCGCCGGCGTCTCGGCCGTGGCGGTGACCGACGCGCCGGGGACGCTGCGCAGCGTGAAACTCCTCGCCCCCGCACCGCGTGGGTGGAGAACGTCTGATCGAAGAAGGCAAACTTCGGCATGGCCAGAGCCGACCGGCTCAATCCCCACAGGGTCCTATATGCAGGGCGTCCTCCACCAGGTCTGCCGCCGCCCCAGCCGATATGTGCTCCCAGATCCTCAGGACTGTCCATCCGGCAGCGCTGAGCAATGCGTCTGTCTCTGCGTCACGCGCCATGTTGGCACCCAGCTTGGCGTCCCACCATAGCGCGTTAGCCTTGGGATGCGTCCCGTGAATTGGACAGCGGTGCCAGAAACACCCGTCGACGAAGACCGCCAACCGTTGACGGGTGAACGCAATGTCGATTGTCCGTCGCTTGTTCCCAGGAACCGGATAGACGACCCGGAAACGTCTCCCCCGCCTGTGGAGCTCCGACGAAGAAGCACCTCGGGCCCAGTGTCCCGCCTACGCGCACTCGACATACGTCGCGCGACTGACTCCGAGCTGGCGCCTGGATGCTTAGGCAACGAAATTCCACTCATGACGTGCGTAAGTGCGGTCTCACGAGAACAACGCTCCGTCGATCTCGTGACGGGCCCAGCCGAAGGCGGCCTGTCGAATGGACTTTCCCAGGGCTTCGCCCAGGGCGAGAGGCACAGCATTCCCGATCTGACGTGCGATGTCGGTCTTCGACCCCACCCATCGGTAGTCGTCAGGGAATCCCTGCAGCCGAGCGGCCTCCTGATGCGTGATGGCCCTGTGTTCGGTGGGGTGGAGGTAGCGCCCCTTTTCCGGCTTGAAGAACTCCGTCCGGATAGTGACCGAGGGCCTGTCGTACATGAGGCGGCCCATTACGTCTCCCGAGCCGCTGCGGTGGTTCACCCAGCACGGAGCTTTAAGATTCTCCGGCAGATCGAAGCGGTTGCCTCCAGCCGGGATAGCGCGAAATCGTCGCTTGGAGATCTCCTGGTAGTCACGGGTCACATGCAATTCATCGGTGCGGAATGATCCAGGGAAACTTCTGCCGTGAAAAAGCGTAAATTTCTGGGGCAACTGCGTGGTAGCGACACCGGGGGACAATCCAGTCCAGGCCTCCCGAACGCTCACGCGCTCGTCCCGCAGGTGCGTCTGCCGTGGCCAGGCGAGTGAGGACACATCCCTTCGGTGCCCAAGCACGACCGTCCTTCTCCTCAGCTGGGGCGCGCCGAAGTCGGCGGCAAGCATGACGCGCGCCTCGAATGAATAGTCCTCCAGGATTCCCCCCGGCTCGGTCCACGACCGAAACTGTTCGCACTCCCGCGTCTTCAGGAAGGTCGCGACGTTCTCCATGACGAACCACCTCGGCCTAGCCAGGGCAATCACCTCGGCGTAGCTCTCCCACAGAGCGTTCCGCTCATCTCCTCTGCGGCGCCGGTTCAGTTGCGAGAAGCCCTGGCAGGGCGGCCCGCCCAGAACGAGGTCGACCTCAGGGACCGATCCCGCCAGCAGCCACTCCTCGACCGGACCCGGATAGGAGACACCGGCGCCGTGATTCGCCTCGAAGGTGGCAGCCGCCGCGGCGTCATGCTCAACGGCCTGGACAGTGCGCAGTCCTGGCAGAGCGATCGCTAGCCCGGCCGTCAGACCCCCTGCGCCCGCAAACAGATCGATGCTTGACAGCACCGGGGCGGGGACGCCCTGAGAAGCCGCCTCCACGTCGTTAGTCATCGTCATCTCACCCTCGCCCGCGCACGCACTGACGTCCGAGTCTAGCCGGCCGGTGGCTCTCCCCAAGGCACGCTGCGCCAGCCGTTCACCACCCTTTTCGGGGTCATCGCGCCCCGCCGGCGGCTGGGCCGTGATAGGTAATGTCCTGACGCTGAGCAACGGTGCTGGCCATGTACCCACTGTGATGGCGTCAGTCGAGGTACTCAAGGTCACTTGGCGACCCGGACGAGAGTGGATGAGATGGTCCAAGCCTGGGGGGGCACCGACAGCGACGTGTGCCGGGCGGTTGACGTCCAGCGAGAGCGGCTGCTGCAGACATACCGCACCGACCCTGGTCGGGTCGAGCAGGACGCCAACATCGAGCGCTCCATCGCCGAAGGTGCCTACGCGAAGCGGCAGCTGTTCGAGTTGATCCAGAACGCTGCGGATGCGATGCAGGTTGACGCTGGCTCCGGCCGTTGTGAGGTAATCCTGACCGATCGATGCCTCTACGCCGCCAATAGCGGCAGTCCGCTGTCGGTAACAGGCGTCGAGACTCTCATGGCGACCCACCGCTCCGGGAAGCGGGACGACCAGATCGGCCGATTTGGGCTCGGCTTCAAATCGGTCCTGGCGGTGACGGACAGCCCGAAAGTCCTGAGCCGGTCAGGGTCCCTAGCCTTCGACCGGAACAGATCTGCGGAGGAGCTTGACCGGATCGTTCCCCAGGCCCCGCACTTCCCAGCCTGCAGGCTCGCTTGGGTCGTCGACGCCAAGAAGGAGGCGTTCGGCGATCCGGTGTTGACGGGCCTGATGAAGTGGGCATCATCGATCGTCGTGCTTCCGCTGAAGGCACACGGTCACATTCTTGCCAAGAGCCTCGCCGAATTTCCCGCCGAGTTCCTCCTCTTTTCTTCGCACGTCAGGCGGTTGGACCTGGAAGACCGTACTGCGACCTCCGGACGATCTATCACCCTGTCAGCTGGAGACGCAGGGGAACTGATCTTGTCGAATGCAGGGAAGAAGTCGGTCTGGATCGTGAACCGGGCGCGGTACGCACCCAGCAAAGCAGCGCTGGAGGATGGGGGGTATCATGCGGCCCGGGAGTCACTTGAGGTGGCCTGGGCAGCGCCCCTCCAAGGCGCGCCGGTGTCACTAGGCGCGTTCTGGTCCTACTTCCCCACACAGTCCGGGACAACCCTTTCGGGGATCGTGAATGCGCCCTGGAAACTCGCTGAGGACCGAGAGACCTTGCTTGAGGGCACTTTCAACCGTGAGCTTTTGACTCAGGTGCTTCCAGGGCTGGTGGCCGGATCAGTGCCCCTTCTGTACCGTCCAGATCGCCCAGGTGCTGTGCTCGATGCGCTACCTGCCCGGGGCAGGGAATGGCGCAACTACGCCGACGACGTGCTGAACGAGCCCGTCATTCGGGCGGTAGGCCAGGGAAAGTGCATCCCAACTCTTGCCGGCACCCTCCAAACCGCCAAGCGCGCCGAGCTGCACCCGGAGGGGGTCACTCCCGAAGAGATGGAATTATGGGCCAGCGGTTGCCCTGATCCCGAGAACTGGGCTCACACCTCGCTCTCCAGCCCTGAGCGTCGCTCGAAGCTGACCCGCTTGTTGGCGCTTCACAACCGCAGCGCCGTCGAGCTGAAGGCTTGGGTCGAACATCTTGTGAAAGAGCCTGACGCCGAGCGGAGCGCTATCGCGGTGCAACTCGTGGCGCTCCTGCGGAAGCGTCTTCCCGCCGACCCGGATCTGGCCAAGGCCCGCGTACTCCTGCTGGCAGACGGGACCCTCCATGCCTGCATCAGAGGCCAGGTCTTTCTCCCAGGAGGCACCCCACCGCCCGGCGCGCTGATCATCGACGAAGTCCTCGCGGGGGACCGCGCGGTAGTCAAGGCGCTGGCCGAGCAGGGCATCGAGGTCTTCGACACGGCAGGCGAGCTCATGAACGAGCTGACCCAACCCCACATTGAGTGGAGCCGCGTCTGGCCCAGCGCGCGAAAGATCTCGGCGGAGGAGGCCGAGCGAATCTTCCGCGAGGCACTGGAGGAGCAACTCCTCACAGACCTGCGAGTGAGGGTGCACTCGGGCAAGTGGCAGCCTCCTTGTCTGGCGCTCCTACCGGGCTGCATCATCCCGGCCGACGGAACGCGCGACCAAGACCACGTGGTCGATCACCGTTACCACCAGCAGGACCTTGAGCTCCTGGAGCGGCTCGGGCTGACGGCCGCCCCCCGCAGGCTTGCTCGGGCACCCGAAGAGCCCTGGCGCTCCCGGGCCCGTCAGCGTGCCCGGGACGGATATCGCGAGGCCAAGAGCCCGGGGGGGCTTCCAGACGAGAAGATCATCATCGAGGAGTTCCTCTCGACCTGGCCACTGGAGGTGCTGGACCGGCTGAGTCCCCAGGGCCGCGCGGCGTTGACAACGTCGGTCCTCAGCCAGATGACCGGCCAGGAAGAGTGGCGCGTGTCGCGGACCGACGGCAAGGCGTCCGCGGTCCTTATTCCTGACCCCGCATGGGAGCGTCTGCGCCGCAACGGATACCTCACCACCCAGGTGGGGATCCAACCGACCGGGGCATGCCTGCGCTGGTCGGAGGATTGCGCTACTCAGGACGGCGTGGAGCAGCCGCTCCCGGTTGTACCGGAGACCTTCGAGGAGGGACACGCCGACGCGCTGGGGCTCCGGTCCGACCCCGGCGAGCTCCGCAGCGATGACTGGGCGAGGCTGCTGCGGGAGTCAGGTGGTTGGGAGGAACGCCGTCGATACCTCCTCTACGCGTGGGCCGCATTCTGCGATCAGCCTGCGCCCCGGAGCCTCAAGGTCCGGAGGGGGCCTGGGCACACCGAGGCGGCTCCTACCCAGTGCGCGGTCACATCCTCGGCGGAGGTCTACGAGTCCTTGACCCTCGCGAACGTCCCCGCCGTCCTGCTGGGTGCGGACGATGCCGCTCTTCTGCGGGAGCGATGGGGACTGGCTACGGGTGAGGACATGCTCACAGAAACCTTGGACTACGACGCCGCGGGCGAGCCGGTGCCCGCTCTTGATGAGTACCCTCCACTGCGCAACCTGGTGGACGACGAATGGGCCGGCCTGGTGCTTCAGAGGTGCTCACGGTTGGAGCTCCAGACAGCGACCCCCGGAGGTGCCGACACCCGCGCGCTGGTAGATCGACTGGAGGGAACGACCCTTTACACGACAGCGCCACAGGACCGTGCCGTCCTCGCGGCGATAGCCCGACACACCGGGGCGAGCTTCACGCCCGATCGCGTCCTCTCACTGATCGAGACGCAGCGCTTGAACCACCTGCGCCAGGAAATCCTGAAGGAATCAAATGTCCCGGCCAAGCTCCTGCTCGCCATCGGACCAGATGATCTGCGGAGCACCATCCCAGTCGCCGCCCTGGGAGCGCTCGAGCATGCGGCCGGTCACCCCCCGACGGACCTCGAGATCGCGAAGCTATCCCTCGCCGTCCACGGGTACTCCGTGCTCGAGAAGCACAAGAAGGCGCTGGCCGCGAAGGGCCTCGGTCAGGTGGTCCAGTGGGCGGGCAGTCGGAACGCACGCGATTGGGTGCGTGGTCTGGGGTTCCCGATCGAGTACGCCGGGTTTTCCGGCGAGACCCGTGCCGCCGAGCTCGAGGTTGACGGCCCTGCGGTCCTGGGTCCCCTGCACGACTACCAGGCGCGCATCGCCGACCGGGTGAGGGACCTGCTGCGCCCGGACACGGAGATGCAACGCGGCCTCCTGTCCCTCCCGACCGGGGCCGGCAAGACGCGAGTGGCCGTGCAGGCCTTGGTGCAGCACATGGTCAGTTCCCCCTCGGACGTCCGGGTGGTGTGGTTGGCCGAAACCGACGAGCTTTGCGAACAGGCCACCCAGACCTGGGCTCACGTATGGCGAGCGGCGGGGACCCCCGGAACCTCCATGACGTTGAGCCGGCTGTGGCAGGCGAACAGGCCGAACGAGCGCGAAGGCCACCAGGTGGTCGTGGCATCCCTGTCGAAGTTGCTGAGCATCCTGCAGGCGAACGGGGGATCGCTGGGGGAGTACGCGTGGTTGGTCCGTCCGGCGATCATCGTCGTGGACGAGGCCCATCGATCCATCGGCACCATGTACACCCAGGTCATCAGCGCACTGGGCGGGGCCTCCCGCGTTGTAGACATCCGGACGCCACTCCTGGGGCTGACGGCGACACCCTTCCGGGGCTTCAACGAGAAGGAGACGGAGCAGCTCGCGGCCCGCTATCACCGCCATCTGCTCGACGATGGCGTCTTCCCCGGGGACGACGCTTATGGCTACCTGCAGCAGCACGGCGTCCTCGCCCGGGTGCGCCACATCGAGCTGCAGGGCGCCGAGATTACCCTCAGCGACACGGAGAAGGGCCAGGCCAAGATCGGTCTGCTTCCCAGCAGCGCCGAGAAGAGGTTGGGCCTTGATCGGGAGCGCAACCAGGCCATTCTGGAGGCTCTGCTCGACCTTGACGAGGACCAAACCGCCCTTGTCTTCGCCACGTCCGTCGAGAACGCGGAGGTGCTCGCGGCACTTCTTACCCACCACGCGATGGAGGCTCGAGCAATCTCCGGCGAGTCGGATGCCTTCGCTCGTCGGCGGTACGTGCAGGAGTTCCGGGAGCGAAAGATCCGGGTGCTCACTAATTACAACGTCTTCACCGAGGGCTTCGACGTCCCCAAGGTGGACGCCGTCTTCATCACCCGTCCCACGTTCAGCCCGAACGTCTACCAGCAGATGGTCGGGCGCGGCCTCCGCGGCCCGCTCAACGGCGGAAACCCGGAAGTCCTCATCGTCAACGTGGCCGACAACATCACGAACTACGGTGAGACCTTGGCCTTCCACCACTTCGAGCATCTGTGGACAGGACGCCCCGGCCATGACTGAGATCCACCTCGACCCCGACCAGGATCGCGTCGCGACCGCCCCGGCCTCCAGCCGGCAAGTCGTGACGGCCGGGCCCGGATCCGGCAAGTCACATGTTGTCGGCGAGCGCTGTCGCTACCTTGTCGAGGAGGGCCTTTACCCGGACCAGATCCTGGTGCTCTCATTTTCGAACGCCGCCGTGGGCGTCGTACGATCTCGAACCGTCGACGTGGTGGATGCCGGCCAGGGGGTGACCGTGTCGACCCTGGATGCGTTGGCTCGCCGGATCCTCGAGCACGACGGTGAGGCGGCTGACCTGTCCTTCGACGCCGTCATCAGGGGAGCCACGAGGGCGTTGCAGGAAAGTTCCGAACCTCTGCTGGACGACGTCAGACACCTCATCGTGGATGAGGTCCAGGACGTCGTGGGTATTCGCGCACGCTTCCTCGGAGACCTGCTAACCAAGGGACTTGATCCAGGAGCGGGGTTCACCCTCCTGGGAGACCCGCTCCAGGGCATCTACGACTTCCAGATCACCCAAAAGGACCCTTGGACCTCCGAGAGCCTGCTCGACGTCCTTCGGTGCACGCAGGCGCCGGTGCAGGTCGAGCTTCGAGGTCAGTACCGAGCACTGCGAGGGGACGCCGCGCTCGGAGCAGCCCAACGCACCGCCATGCTGACTAGCCCCCCTAACCAGCAGATGATCCTGGCGCGTGGAACTGCCGCGAATCTCTCGCCGCTCGGCCCCCTCGACGACGAGGCAGTCGAGATGATCCGTCGGTGGTCCGGCACCACCGCCCTCCTCTGCGACACCAATGCCAGAGCGGCCCTCACGTCGGATCTCCTCGCCAGTCTCGGGCTTGCAAACGAACTCCAGGGGAGGGCGACCGATCCGCTCCTCACCCCCGACATCGCCCGGATCCTCGCTGACCATCCCTCATCCGTCATCGATCGCGAGACCTTCCGCACCCGCGGTGAGGAGCGAGGGGTCGCCGATCCCGACGGGCTGTGGCGCGAGCTGACCCGTGTGACCGACTCTTGGCGTCATATCGACATCCGCGACCTGGCCCTCAAGCTGGGATCGGCACGAATCCCCCGCAGCCTGCTGCGTCAGCCCGACGGGCGCATCCGGGTGTCCACGGTCCATCGCGCCAAGGGACTTGAGTTCGACAACGTGGTACTGGTCGACCACGACGCGTGGGCTCATGGGGGGGACGAGCGCGCGGAGGCACGAGTCCTCTTCGTGGCGCTCTCCCGGGCCCGCTCGAAACTCACCACGGCGAGTGGGTGCTCGCTGCGCCGCTGGGGGCTTGACAAGAAGACCGGCGTGTGGCGCAGAGCCGCGGCCCGGGGGCGCGGAACAACAGCGATCGTCCTGGAGCCGAACCACATCACATCAACGCAGCCCGTGCCCGGTCAGCCGGCCGACGTGGCGGGCAGGGGTGTCGATTGGATCCCGATCGAGCACATCACCGACGAGGCCGGCGCAGAACTGCCCTGCTGGGTGCTGACCATCGACGGCCACGAGATCTCCCGCACGACCGCGGATTTCGGGCGATACATCCGCGCCATCACCTCGGATGACAGGCGGCCGGCCATCCAGGGTGGCAGGCTCGACGGAGTGATGACCGTCACCGGGTCTCCCCAGAGGGAGGGTGCCGGCAAGAACGGCCTGTGGTTGGGGGGCCGTGTGAGCGGCCCCGTCTACTTCGAATGGGAGCGCCGATGACCGGCTTCGATCGGGACTACCAGGTCCGCGAGCTCATGCTGAGGCGCCTGCGTGAGGACCTGTTGGGTGGCCCGGAGGACGCAGAGATCAAAGACGAACCGCTGAGTCGCTTCGTGGTGGGCGTCCTCTACCCCGCCGTGGCCGACGACCCACGGGATGTCCCGGCCAGCGTGGAGGACACCTCCCTGTCCGATGTCGAGGCGGAGAGCATGGGTGTTGGGGGTGAGACTACGGCCGACCCGGGGGTGGCGCTCTCCAAGGTGCGCTACCCGCGATCCATGGGGCTCACGGTCTCGGTGGCCGCCCACCGCGGTGCCTCGCTCGACGTCACCGTCGATGCCGCCTCATATGAACGGGATGGAGAGGTATGGCGACGTTCGGACCTGCCGCCTTGGACCCACGTCGTCAGCCTCGGCGAGCCTGGTCGCGGCATTATCGCTGTCGTCGAGGGACAGTTGGAGCTGCAGTACCACGTGCGGGCCCCCCAGAACGGTGTGGTGTCGTTGACCCTGACGCTCATCAACATCCAGAGGGCGGCGCGCGGTGCACGCGACGGATCGTGCTGGTTCCATCCGCAGATCCGAGTCACGCCGGTGGGCGCCGGGTTCACGCCTCGTCCCGCGGTTCGTGGAATCGGCGCGGACGAGCGGGAGGTCGAGTCACAGAATCTCCTCTTCCGAGATGTCAGCTCGTACGCCGTCGGACATGGCTGCGCCGTGCAGTGGCAGGGCGACCATCCGAACGAGATCTCGACCACCTTCCTGCCCAGGCATGAGCTGCTGCTCAGCAAGGCGGCAGGCGGTGAGGGCCTGGCCCTGGGGATGGAGAGCCTCGCCGGCGATCGGAAACTGCTCGTGCTCGAGGACCTGGCCCTGGGCTACGAGGCGTGGATAGATGGCCTTAGGGACCGAGCGCAGGAACTCTCCCGGGAGGATGCCGACACCCTCACGCGTCATATCGCAGAGGCCGGCGAGACCGCGAGACGCATCCGAGACGGCATCGCCCTCCTTCGCGGGGACGAGACGGTCTTCCAGGCCTTTCGACTCATGAGCCTGGCAATGGCACAGCAACGGAGCCGCCAGGAACACCACCGTTCCGGTAGGCACGGAGATCCGGTGAGCACCGCCCGCGCCGCTTGGCGGCCCTTCCAGATCGCCTTCATCCTCACGAACCTCAGGGGAGTCGCGGACCCGCAGCACCAAGACCGGGACATCGCCGACGTCCTCTGGTTCCCGACCGGTGGCGGCAAGACAGAGGCCTACCTCGGCCTCATCGGGGTCGCGATCCTTCTGCGCCGACTACGCGACTCCGACGCCGGTGGCGTGTCTGTCCTGATGCGTTACACACTCCGGCTCCTGACCCTGCAGCAGTATCAGAGGGCCACCGGCCTCATCTGCGCCCTCGAGTGGGTCCGCGCGCATCACCTCCCGGACGCAACTCCGATCTCCATCGGGCTATGGGTTGGCCAGGCATCGACACCGAACTCGATCAAGGACGCTCAGACCGCGCTCAATCAAGCACGCAAGGGACGGTCGTTGGGCGACGACCAGGACCGCAGCGACCCGGTACAGCTCCGGAGGTGTGCTTGGTGCGGGCACACGTTGGATCATCGCAACTATCAGATCGTCGATGGGACCTCGATGCGTGTGTCGTGCGGGAATGACGCCTGCGTCTTCCGCAACGGCCTGCCCGTCCACATCGTCGACGAGGACGTGTACGCGAACCGGCCGTCCCTGGTCATCGCCACAGTCGACAAGTTCGCCATGATGCCCTGGAAACGCGAGGTGGGTGCGCTGCTTGGGGTCGAGGGTGCCGTCCACGGTCGTGACCAGGTCATCCTGCCGCCCGACCTGATTGTCCAGGACGAGCTGCATCTGATCAGTGGCCCGCTCGGCACGGTCGTCGCTCTCTACGAGACGGCAGTCGATGCGATCGCAGGAATCACAGCTCGGCCGAAGGTCGTGGCCTCGACCGCCACGATCCGGCGCGCCTCGGACCAGGTCCGTGCGGTCTTCGCCCGTGAGGCCCGGCAGTTTCCACCCCCGGGCCTGTCGCACCGCGACTCCTACTTCGCGGTCGAGGCCACCAAGGTCGAGAAAGCCTCCCGGGAATACGCGGGTGTGATGGCCCCTGGTGCCAGCCACGCCACGCTGATGGTGCGTGTGTACTCCTCGCTGCTGCAGTCGGCCTCCCAGGTCCCGGTTGATGACCCCGAGGCCGACCTCTATTGGACCCTGCTCGGCTACTTCAACAGTCTCCGGGTGCTAGGCGCCGCATACATCCAGGTCCTCGACGACGTTCGCGATCACATGAAGGTGATCGCATCACGGCGCGGTGAGCCGGTCCGTCACATCCGTGAGCCGCGAGAAATGACCTCGCGCAAGAAATCGAGCGAGATACCGCGGGAGCTGGAGATCCTGGAGCGTCCACGTGGGCATGACGACGCCGCGGACACCGTGCTGGCAACCAATATGATTTCTGTGGGCGTGGATGTCGATCGTCTTGGGCTCATGATCATGATGGGGCAACCGCAGACCAGTGCCGAGTACATCCAGGCCACGTCTCGGGTGGGACGCCAGCGCCCCGGGCTGGTAGTGACCCTCTACAACGCCTCACGCAGCCGCGACCTGTCCCACTACGAGAACTTCGCGGCCTACCACCGCATGCTCTATCGCCATGTGGAAGCCACAGGGGCCACGCCTCTCGCGCCTCGTGCCCGCGACCGAGCCCTGCACGCGGTTCTCGTGTCGATGGCCCGGCACCGGATCCCGCAGGCGGCGCCTGACCGAGCCGCCGGAGACGCTGCGGAGTGGGAGGGGCAACTCAGGGAGCAGGTCGAGCTTATCTGCCAGCGCCTCGGCATGATCGCGGGCGCCGATCGAGTCACCCCTGCCGACGAGACCGAGGAGCGCATCCGGGCCGAGCTTGACCGTCTGGTCGAGGAGTGGACAGAGGCCGGGCCAGTGACCCATTACGAAGGTTGGTTCTCAAAAGCCCCCGGCGCGCTCCTGGTGCCAGCAGGGGCCCAACTCGGACAGACCCGCACGACCCACCTCGATTTCCCCCCACAGGCACCCCCCTGGCCAACCCTGACCAGCATGCGTGATGTCGACGCCGAGGCGAGGGTCTACCTGCTCCGCGACAAGGATAGATAGTCATGGCCCTCAACAGGCAGATCGTGGCGACGACCCGTCGCTCCAACCTGGTGTCGACCTTCGGGGTCGGCGCCTTGCTCCCGTCTGAGGACGACAGCTTCATGATCGCGGGCCTCGACGAGTGGCCGGGATGTGATTCCTGGGAGGGCGACGAGGTGGTCTCGGAGCCGCGCCTGGCTGCAAGCCTCGGCGTCCGAGGGTTCCGCAGCCCCTCCACCTGGCGCAAGGAGGGCGACGTGCCGGCACGGCGGTTCCCGCGGTGGGCCTTCTGCACCAACCCGGACTGCCGACGACTGGGCCCGTGGTGGGCCGTCTCCGACCCAGCGAAGCGACGATGTGGGGATTGCTACGCATCTCTGTCCCCCTCGCGCTTCGTCAGTTGCTGCGTGTCCGGGCACATCGAGGACTTCCCGTACATCGTGTGGGTCCACGAAGGCCATGTTGAGGAGCCGAAGACTCACAAGCTGCGGCTACGTGCTCAAGGGGTCAGCTCCGCGCTGTCCGACCTCGTGGTGGAGTGCTCCTGCGGACGGAAGCGATCGATGGAGGGGGCCTTCGATCGAGGGGCCCTTCGGGGGTTGAAGTCGTGCTCCGGCGGCCGCCCGTGGCTACGGAACAACGAGAGAGGGTGCCGAGAAGAGCTCCGCACCCTCCAGCGTGGGTCCTCGAACGTTTGGTTCCCCCAGACCCGGAGCGCGATCTCGATTCCATCGCCACGGCAGTCCGCTGAGGCCTTCGTGCATGACCGCCTGCGCCTCTTCGAGAATGCGACCGCCGAAATCCTAGCAAGTATGAAGCTGCCCCCCGGTGTAACCGAGGACCTGGTCGTCCAGGCCTTCCGGCGGATCACCAACCCGGCGATCACTCCGGAGCGCCCCACGGACGCTGACCTTCGTGCACAGGAGTATTCCGCCTTGTGCGCGGGACTGGACGATCCCGAGACGAGCACCCAGTTCCAGTGTGCCGAGGTCGATCTCACCGGCAGCGACACCCCTCCGATCATCAAACAGGTCTCCCGGGTGAGCCGCCTGCGGGAAGTCCGGGCCCTTGTCGGGTTCACCCGCGTCTATCCCGCCTCGGACGAGAAGGCCGTGACCGTCGCGCCGCTCACCGAGGACACGCAGCCCACCTGGTACCCCGCAATCGAGGTCCTGGGTGAGGGGGTGTTCGTCCAGCTCGACGGAGCCGAGCTAGATCGTTGGGCCACCAGCCAATTCGCCGTCCACCGATCACGGCTGCTCGAGGAGGCGAGGGATCGGTCCGGCCCGTCGGCGCTGGCCACTACGTTGGATCTGGCACCAAGGGCCGTGGCCCTACATTCCCTGGCCCACCTGCTCATCGACGAGATGTCGTTGACCGCCGGATATCCCGCCGGCTCGCTCAGAGAACGCGTCTACGACGGCGAGGGTCAGGCAGGTGTGCTGGTATACACGGCCACCGCAGACAGCGCAGGCTCCCTGGGCGGACTCGCTGCGCTCAGCGACAAGGACCGGTTCGCCGGCTTGTTGCTCTCGGGGGTGGACCGAGCGCACTGGTGCACGTCTGACCCCGTGTGCATCGAATCGGAGGCCAACGGTGTCGACGGACTGAACCTTGCGGCTTGCCACGCGTGCCTGCTCGTTCCGGAGACGAGCTGCGAGCGTTTCAATCTTGTGCTTGATCGTGCATGCCTGATCGGCACACCGGAGGAGGAGAGCGCGGGTCTCTTCGGAGACTTCCCTACCGCTGTCCACCGCCTGCGCACCTGAAGCGGACTGATCGGCAAGCCTCTTCCGTCAGGGAGCGTCGCGCTGTCAAGCTCACTTCATGGCGACGCGAGACGACTTGATGACTTGGGTGCACGAGTCCCTTCGGCAGCGTGGCGGCAGCGGGACCGTCGTCGAAGTTGCGAAGGACATCTGGCAGGCGCACGAGATGGACCTCCGCCAGTCCGGCGATCTCTTCTACACGTGGCAGTACGACATGCGTTGGGCTGCCACCAAATTGCGCCAGACGGGCCGCCTGGCGGAGGCCGAGGGTCGCAAAGGGCTTTGGCGTCTTCGGTGAGTCGGGCGGGTCCTGGTGGGCAGCGATGGTTAGGTGACCGTCCACTGTTGCTTCCAGTAATGCCGGGCGCACGACACAGCGGGGTGGGACCAGAGCGCTTGCGACGAAGCGCGCCGGGCCGGCCCATCTCCCTCCGCTGCGCCCTCCACGCCGCGGCGCACGGTCTTCGCGCCCACCGGAAGCAGAGCATCCTCAGCTGGCGGCTGCGATGAGAAGCACGGGTCTTGCGTGTCGGCAGGGCGGGCGGTTCGGCCTACGGGCTGATCAGGCCCGCCCGACCGCAGGCTCCCCCGACACAGCTGGAACTCGTTGCCATCGGGGTCGACCAGCTCGACGACCTCCCCGCCCGCCCCGCGGCCGCGGCCCACCCCACCGGACACCTGATGGAGCTCAGCCGGGCCGTCGAGGACCTGCGCGTCGACCTCGAAGCCGAACCCGCGGCCCGAGAGGCCGGCGCCGAGGTCGTG
>CAKZIH010000027.1 GCA_936931335.1 uncultured Nostocoides sp.
CGCGAAGTGGTGACCGAACAGGATCCGCCGATCCGTCGGCATGAAGTCCTTGCCGTTCTCGAACTCCTCGGCCGGCGTCATTCGCGCGTCATTCGGCTGCAGGACGCGGTATTCGATCAGCCGCGCATAAAACCGGAAGGCGATGACATAGGTGCACAGCGCCGCCACGACGAACCAGATGGCGTTGACCCGCTCGCCGCGGACGATGGCGATCATCACCCAGGCGAGCGCACCCAGCAGGCCGATGGCCGCGAAGATCGCCTTCTGCCGGCCGGTGATCACGTCGGGTTCCCGAACGCCGACCGGGGGGCGGTCCTCGTCGGTGCGGGTGAACTGGACCTCGGACATGGCCGTGGACATGGCGGACTCCTTTGCGGGGCGGACACGGCGGGGCCGGACCTCGACGGGACCGTACTCCCCCGCTGACCTGCGCCGCTGCCCCCGACGGCAGATCGCGACCGAGTTGTGATTTTGTGACGCACGGGACGCATGGGGCGTATGGGGTCCAGGCCCAGTCTGGTGAGCGCTAGGCCGGCGCCGGATGGACGGCATACGGAATGATGGGCAGTACCCAACTCGCAGGGCCGCATACGTGGGCCCGGAAGGCACCTGATCATGACCGACACCTTGACCCCCGCCACACCCTCGGCCGGCACTCCGGCCAATGCGCCCGGCACCCGCCGGCAGCTGCCCGCCACGTTCCGGCCGGTTCAGCCCGACACCGTGAAGCGCCTGCTCGCCGCCGAATGGGAGCGCTTCACCTCCTGGTCGACCGCCTCGGGTGAGCACAACGCCCGCGCCAGCCAGACCCTGCCGCTCGGTGTGACCAGCTCCTTCCAGCACTGGGACCCCTACCCGATCTCCATCGCCTCCGCCCGCGGCGCCTGGCTCACCGATGTCGACGGCACCCGCCTGCTCGATCTGTCGATGGGCTTCGGCGCGATGCTCGTCGGCCACCTCAACCCCACCGTGGTCGCCGCGGTCACCGAGGCCCTGCAGCAGACCGGCACCCTCTTCGTCACCCCCTCACCGCAGGCGACGGAGATGAGCGAGCGCTTCTGCCGCCGCTTCGGGATCGACATGATCCGCTTCACCAACTCCGGCACCGAGTCGCTCATGTATGCGGTGCGCGCCGCCCGCGCCTACACCGGTCGCAAGGCGATCGTGAAGATCGAGGGTGGCTACCACGGCGGGTATGACGCCCTCCAGGTCTCGGTCAAGCCCGCCCTGGACGAGGCCGGCCCCGCCGAGGCCCCCACCCCGGCCACCCCGCAGGATGTGGAGGCCGGCACGGTCCACGTGGTCGCCTACAACGACCTGGACCAGCTGCGTACGGTCCTGTCCGCGCACCCCGACCAGATCGCCGGCATGGTCGTGGAGCCCGTCGTGGAGAACCTGTCCATCGTTCTGCCCGATGACGGCTACCTGCAGGGCGTGCGCGAACTGTGCGACGAGTTTGGCGTGGTGCTGATCTTCGATGAGGTCAAGACCGGCCTGACCGCCGGCTATGCCGGGGCCTCCCAGCGCCTGGGTGTGCAGCCGGACCTGATCACCCTGGCCAAGTCGATCGGTGGTGGCCTGCCGCTGGCCGCCTTCGGTGGCAAGCGCCAGGTCATGGAGGTCGTCGTCGACGGCCGGATGGCGCATTTTGGCACCTACAACGGCAACCCGTTGGTGATGGCCGCCGCCCGGGCGGTGGATGAAATCTGCACCCAGGAGGCGCTGGATGGCGCCGAAGGGGTCAACAACCGGGCCCTGGACGCCATCGATGCGATCATCAACGAATACGAGCTGCCCGCACATACCGTGGGGCTCGGGGTCAAGGGCTGCATCACCTGGTCGCCCACCCCGGTGCGCAACTACCGCGACTACAAGGCCACCGACTTCGGCGTCGCCGAGCTGTCCTGGCTGTGGGGTGTCAACCGCGGCATTCTCACCCCGCCCGGACTAGACGAGCAGTGGCTGGTCTCCCTTGCGCACACCGACGCGGACATGAACACGCTCGTCGACGACTTCGCTCAGCTGGCTCGCGCACTTCGTGCCTGAGCCAGATCAACGCTGCACGTCACTCACTCAGGAGATTCCATGGCCAAGTCCGACCGCGACATCGTCGCCGAGATCATGCGGGATACCCGCATCGCCGTCCTCACGTATGTGGATCCCACCGGTCGGCTGGTGTCCGCGCCGATGGGTACTCAGGACTTCGAGGACCCGTCCACCGTGTGGTTCATCACCGAGATCGACACCGACAAGGTGCGGGCCATCGAAGCCCACCCCCAGGTCAACGTCGCCTATGCCAGCGACAAGGGCTGGGTCTCCCTGTCCGGGACAGCGCGCCTCAACCGCGACGAGGCCAAGCTCAAGGAGCTGTGGGATCCCTCGGTGAGCGCCTTCATGAAGGGCGATGCGGAAAGCCCCCAGAATGCGCTGCTGGAGATAAATGGTGACAGCGCCCAGTACTGGGAGTCCCCGGGCAAGGCCGCCTTGGTGGTCCAGATGGCCAAGGGTCTGCTCAGCAAGGATGACTCCGCGGCCGACGAAGGGGACGCCCCGGTCGTCCACCTCTGACGCCATACACAACGAACCGCCCCGGAGATTCTCCGGGGCGGTTCGTTGTCTGTCCGGCCGGCCGAGGTATGCCGCGGCCGGACCGCATACCTCAGTGGTGCAGGTCGAAGCGGTCGTTCATCATGACCTTGTCCCAGGCGGCGACGAAGGTCTCGGCGAACTTCTGGCCGAAGTCGGCGCTGGCGAAGACCTCGACCAAGGCACGCAGCTCGGAGCTGGAGCCGAAGATCAGGTCGACGCGAGAGGCGGTCCACTTCACCTCACCGCTGGCGCGGCTGCGACCCTCGAAGACCTCCTCGCCCTCACCGACCGGCGCCCACTTGGTGTCCATGTCGAGCAGGTTGGTGAAGAAGTCCGTGCTCAGGGTGCCGACGCGCTCGGTGAAGACACCAGTGCGGTCCTCGCCGACGGTCGCGCCGAGCACGCGCAGGCCGCCGACCAGCGCGGTCATCTCCGGGGCGGACAGGTTCAGCAGGAAGGCCTTGTCCAGGAGCTGGTGCTCCGCGCGGACCTGGCCGCCCTTCTGCAGGTAGTTGCGGAAGCCGTCGGCCTGCGGCTCGAGCACCGCGAAGGAGTCGACATCGGTCTGCTCCTGCGTGGCGTCGGTGCGACCCGGGGTGAAGGGCACCTGCACGTCATAGCCACCATCGCGGGCGGCCTTCTCGATCGCCGCGGTGCCACCGAGCACGATGAGGTCGGCCAGGGAGATGCTCACCCCGCCCGCGCCCTCGACCTCGGACTTGATCGCGCGGAGGCGGTCCAGGACCTCAGCGGTGCCGGAGGAGACATTGATGTCCCAGCCGTCCTGCGGGGCCAGGGCGATGCGGGCGCCATTGGCGCCACCGCGCTTGTCGGTGTCGCGGTAGGTCGCCGCCGCGCTCCACGCGGTGCTGACCAACTGCGACACGCTCAGCCCGGAGTCGAGGATTCGCGACTTGAGGTCGGCGATCTGGGCGTCGCCGATGGTCTGTTCCGGCGCGGCGGGCACCGGGTCCTGCCAGATGAGCTCCTCCTGGGGCACCCACGGACCGAGGTAGCGAGTCGCCGGACCCATGTCGCGGTGCAGCAGCTTGAACCAGGCGCGGGCGAAGGCGTCCTGGAAGGCCGCCTGGTCCTGCTGGAAGCGCCGGGAGATTTGCTCGTATGCCGGGTCGAAGCGCAACGCCAGGTCCGCGGTGGTCATCATCGGCGCGTGCTTCTTGTCCGGGTCCTGCGCATCCGGGACGGTCCGGGCGGCCGGGTCGGTGGGCGTCCACTGGAAGGCGCCCGCGGGGCTCTTGGTCAACTCCCATTCCCACTTGAAGAGGGTGTCGAAGTAGGAGTCGTCCCAGGTAATCGGGGTCGGCGTCCAGGCACCCTCGATGCCACTGTTGATGGTGTCGGTGCCGACGCCGGTGCCGAAGTCATTGGCCCAGCCCAGACCCTGGCCGGTCAGCCCGGCACCCTCGGGCTCGCGCCCGACGTGCTTGTCCGGATCGGCGGCGCCGTGCGCCTTGCCGAAGGTGTGGCCGCCGGCGATCAGGGCGACGGTTTCCTCGTCATTCATCGCCATCCGACCGAAGGTCTCGCGGATGTCGTGCGCGGACTTCACCGGGTCCGGGTTGCCATTGGGGCCCTCGGGGTTGACATAGATCAGACCCATCTGGACCGCGCCCAGCGGCTTGTCCAGGTCGCGCTCGCCCGAGTAGCGCTCATCGCCGAGCCAGGTGGTCTCCGGACCCCAGTAGACGTCCTCCTCCGGGGCCCAGATGTCCTCGCGGCCGAAGGCGAAGCCGAACGTCGGGAAGCCCATGGTCTCCAGGGCGCGGTTGCCGGCCAGGACCAGCAGGTCCGCCCAGGACAGGGCCGCGCCATACTTCTGCTTGATCGGCCACAAGAGTCGACGAGCCTTGTCGAGACCGGCGTTGTCGGGCCAGCTGTTGAGCGGAGCGAACCGCTGGGCGCCGCTGCCCCCGCCGCCGCGCCCGTCGAGGGTGCGGTAGGTGCCGGCCGCGTGCCAGGACATCCGCACGAACATCGGGCCGTAGTGGCCATAGTCGGCGGGCCACCAGTCCTGCGAGTCGGTCATCAGGGCGTCCAGATCGGCGGCTAGCTGCTCGAAGTCGAGCCCCTGCACGGCCTGCGCGTAGTCGAAGCCCTCGACCATCGGGTTGGCGACCCGGTTGTTCTGGCGCAAGATCCGCAGGTTGGGCAGATCCGGCCACCAGTGCTGGTTGGCCCCGGTACCCATCGCCTGATGGGTCTCATGCATCACCGGGCATACGGCGGGGGTGTGGTCGTCACTGGTGGTGACCGTGCCGGTGCCGGGGTCCTTCTCGGTGGGGCGGGCGTCGATGCTCATCGTCCTCTCCTCTGGTTGGTTTGGTTGGTGTCCGGTATGTCGCTGGTCGGTATGTCGCTGGCGGTATGTGGTGGGGCCGCACTCAGCCCGGCGCCGGGCGGCGACAGTCGGCGCAGGTGCCCCAATAGATGACCTCGGCTTCGTCGACGGCGAAGTCGCCGGCGCCGACGGGGTCGAGGCAGGGGGCGGCGCCGGCGGCGCAGTCGATATCGGCCACGCTGCGGCAGGTGCGGCAGATGAGGTGGTGGTGGTTGTCGCCGACCCGGTGTTCATAACGGGCCGGCGAGCCGGCGGGCTGGATGCGGCGGACCAGGCCGGTGTCCACCAGGGCAGCGAGGGCGTCATAGACCCCTTGCTTGGAAACCGAACCGAGCTGGGCCCGGACCGCCGCGGCGATCTCATCGGCGGTGCCGTGCGGGTGGTCCACCGCGGCCTGTAGCACGGCGACCCGCTGCGCGGTCACCTGCAACCCGCGTTCGCGCAGGGACTGCGTCAGCGGGGAGGGGGCTGTGGGGGGCATACCATCGATCCTGTCGGCAATTCTGGACCGAGTCAAGAGTTCGTCTCAGCCGGAGACACAACTGGACGCGGCCCCGGGGCGTCACTCACCCCATACCGAGAGTGAATGGCGCCGGCCGGGGCCGCGCGAACTGCCGTGAGATCGAGCTTGGGACTACCAGCCCAGCTTGACGACCCGGTTGCCCCAGGTGTCGGAGAGGTACAGGGTGTTGGCGTCGGTGAAGACCACCTGGAAGGGGCCGCCGAACTCGCTGGTGCCGGCCGAGGCGCCGGTGACCTCATAGCTGTAGGCGCCGGTGGCGGACATCCGCACCAGGCGCTTATTGCCGGTGTCGGCGACCCAGATCGCGCCGTCGGGGGCGACCGTGACACCCCAGGGGACGTTGAAGCCCTTGGGCGCGCCGGTGGCGGTGGCAAAGGCCTGCCATGTGCCGCCGCGATAGACCTGCACCCGGCTGTTGCGGGTGTCGGCGACCCAAACGCTGCCGTCGGCGGCGATGTCGATTCCGGTGGGCATCTGGAACTGCCCAGCGCCGGTGCCCACGCCATTGCCGATGGTGCGCTTCCAGGTGCCATTGCCCTTGGCGTCGATGGCGAACTGCTTGACCCGACCATTGCCGGTGTCCACCACCCACAGGGTGCCGTCGGGCGCGAAGGTCAGGCCTTGGGGGAAGGTCATCTCGGTGCCATTGGCGACGCTGCCGCGCTTGCCCCACTTGGTCAGCCAGCGGTGTCCATTGGTTGCATTGTCGAAGACGGTGATCTCGTGCGACTCGCGGTTGGCGACGAAAACCCGGTTGGTGCCGGGCTGGACCGCCACGCCCCACTGGAAGTTCAGCGAGCCGGGGTCATTGCGGGTGCCGCGTGCACCCCAGGCCATCGGGCTGCTGCCGTCGAGGTTGGTGCGCACGATGCGCTGGTTCCACCAGTCGCCGACGAAGACATGGCCGAGGGTGTCGGAGGCCAGGCCGCGCGGGCTGTTGGCGCCGGTCTTGGGGGCGGCGTGGCCGAAGAGCCGGCGGGTCTGGGTGGCCCCGGTCGCGGTGTAGGAGAACTCCTTAAGCGAGTAGTCCCATTCGTCGGTGACCACGAGCTTGCCGTCCGGGGTCACCTCCAGCCCGCGCGGGTCGGTGAAGGTGCTCGCCGTGGGCGAACCGATGCTGTAGGCGTGGCGGTAGGTGCCGGTGGCGGTGCGCCTCCAGGCCTGGACTCGGCGGTTGCCGTCGTCGGTGACGAAGATGATGGCGCCATTGCGGGTCGCGGTGATGCCGCGCGGGTCGCCCTGGAACTGCCCGGGGCCGCTGCCGATGCCCTCGCCGAACTCGCTCTTGTACTTGCCGGTCTTGTCGAAGATGACGATCTTGCGGTCGCGGGCGTTGACCACATAGACGTCACCCGAGGTCTTGTCGACCTCGATCATCCGCGGCTGGTTGAAGCCGGTCGCGAAGATGGTGGCGTCCCCGCCGGTCTTGGTGAAGCGCTGCACCCGGTCGCCGTCGATGGTGTAGACCATCTCGCCGGCCACGCCCGTGGAGGTCAGGCCGGGGCCGGTGGCCACGCCATACACCATGGTGAACTGGCCGGCCCCGCTGCCCTTTGTGCCCCAGCCGCCGGTACGAGCCAAGTCGGCGTTGTAGGTGACGATCCGGTTGTTGGGGGTGTCGGCGACATAGACGGTGCCGGACTTGCCGACCGCCAGGGCCCGCGCCGCGGCGAGTTCGTCGGTGCCGGCGCCGCCGCCCTTGGGGGTGGTCTTGTCGATCGTGCCGGTGGCGCGGTTGACCCGCTCAATCCGGTAGAGCCCGGGGTCGACGACGTAATAGGAACTCGAGGTGGTGGTGATGTCCACCGGGTACATATCGGCGAATGCCGCGCCGATGACCTGCGGATCCTTAACGGTCGGGCCCGCCGCGGCCTGGGCGGCGCCGACGGCCGC
>CAKZIH010000028.1 GCA_936931335.1 uncultured Nostocoides sp.
CCCAGGCCGCCGCGCCCAAGGCCCCCGCCGCACCGGCCACCTCCGGCGGTAGCACCAGCGCCTATGCCGGTGCCGGCGCCGCCCTCGGTCTGGGTCCCGCGGCGCAGGCCGTGTACTCGGCGATCCGCTCGACCTTCGGCATCACCAACATCGGCGGCTACCGCGCCGGTGATGGTGGCGACCACGGCACCGGCCGCGCGGTCGATGTGATGATCACCAGCTCCGGCCAGGGCGACGCGGTGGCGAGCTATGCGATCGCGAACATGGGCCGCTTCGGCATCACCTATGTCATCTGGCAGCAGCGGATCTGGCTCGCTGGTTCCGGCGGCTGGCGCGCGATGGAGGACCGGGGCAGCCCGACCCAGAACCACATGGACCACGTCCACATCTCCGTGGGCTGATCCGGGTATGACGGCAGCCACCCCGGCCGCCGCGCCGCAGGAGAATTCCTCCCGCTCGGTCGGCCAGCTCATCACTGGGGAGAGCGGCAAGTCGCCCGCGGTCAAGGCGCAGCCGGTCGTGCTGCCCGAGGAACCCACCGCGGGTGAGGTCTTCGCCGCCTGCCTGCGCTCCTGCTTCGATCAGCTCGAGGCCAACCAGGCGCTCTTCCTGTCCGGTCGGCACCCGGACAACTTGCACCAGTTGCGGGTGTCCTGGCGCCGGGCGCGGGCAGCCTTTTCTCTCTTCGGCCGGCTGGTCCGCGCCGACGAGGAGGGTATGGAGCTCCAGGTCCGGATGCGCGAGATCGTGCTTCCGCTGGGTCCGGCCCGCGACGCCGATGTACTTCTCGCCCAAGCGATCCAGGACGAGTGGCCGGCCCGCGCCCAGCGGGCGCTGCGCGGCCGTCGCCGGCGCACGTATGCCGTGGCCGCCCCCCTCCTGCGCTCGCCGCAGTGGGTGGAGATGAAGTCCGACCTGCAGCTGTGGCTCGCGAACCCCGACTGGCTGGCGGGGGCCGAGAAGCGCCGGGATGCCCCGGCCCGCGAGGTCACCGACCGGGCCCTGGCGAAGCGCTTCGATCGGATCGCCGAGGCGGGTCCGGATCTGCTGACCATGCATGCCCACGATTTGCACCGCATTCGGATCCAGGGCAAAAAGTTCCGTTACGGCACTGAGTTTTTCGCCGACCTGTATGCCGATGCCCCCGGCGACTCCCCGGCCACCTATGGCAAGACGATGAGCACCATGCAGGACGCCTTCGGCGCGGCCAACGACCTGGCCACCGCCGTGCACATCCTGCGCGCGCACGGTCTGCCCACGGATGTCCTCGACACCGAGCATTCCCGCTTCGAGTGCGTCGCGGCCTGGGAGCAGGTCATGGCGCTGACGCCCTTCTGGGACACCAAGGTCTGAGCTAGAGCACATCCTTCTCCCCGGGGCAAGAAGCCGGGCGGTACTCTCGCGCCATGCGCGCGGTCAAACTCGGTGCATTCACCCTGGCCATGACCTTGGCCGTCGGGGCATGTTCGAGCATCCCCCGTGACCCCGACGGGAGCCTGGAGCGCATCCGCAGCAGCCATGTCCTGCGGGTCGGGGCCTCACCCAGCGCCGAGCTCGTGCAGATCGACGGAGACCGGGTCAGCGGACCGGAACCGGACCTCATCGAAGGCTATGCGCGCAGCATCGGCGCCCAGGTCGAATGGCGCGTCGGCGGCGAAGAGGAGCTCGTTGATGCCATGGAGATCCAGCAACTCGACCTGATCATCGGCGGGCTGAGCGATAGCAACCCGTGGGGCGACAAGGTGGGCCTGACCCGCGCCTACAAGGTCACCGTGGAGAACGGGGAGAAGCGCGGTCACGTCTTCGCGGTGCCGATGGGTGAGAACGCGCTGATGTCCAGCGTCGAGCGCTATCTCGAGAAGGCCGCCTGAGATGGGCGCCGCCGCTACCAATACCGGGGCGGAGCTCGCGGGCCACAACGGTCCCGCCATGCGGCGCGCCCGGCGCCTTCAGGTGCTCGGCCTGGTCTATCTGATCAGTTGCGTGGTCGTGGTCTATGTCGTGATGGGCTCCAGCCAGGCGATGAAGGTGGCCTGGATGGAGGACCTGCTCTCGCTGATCCCGCCGCTCTCCTTCCTGTATGCCAGCTACCGCTGCCGCCGGCCCGCGACCGTCGAGCATCCCTACGGACACCATCGCGCGGTCGGCTCTGCGCACCTCGCCGCAGCAGTGGCGCTGCTGGTCATGGGGCTCTTCCTGATCTATGACTCCGGTATGGGGCTGCTTAAGGGCGAGCACCCGCCGATCGGGACGGTCACCCTCTTCGGGCACACCTTCTGGGCGGGCTGGCTGATGATGGGCGCGATGGTCTATACGGGTACCGGCCCGGTGATCTTCGGCCGGCTCAAGTTGCCGCTGTCCGAGCAACTGCACGACAAAGTGCTCTTCGCCGACGCGGACATGAACAAGGCGGACTGGCGCTCCGCCTCCGCCGCGATCCTCGGCATACTCGGCATCGGACTGGGGTTGTGGTGGGCCGATGGGGTTGCTGCACTCCTCATTTCGACCAGCATCCTGAAGGACGGCTGGGAGCAGGTGATGGGGGCCGCCTCGGACCTAACCGACGCCGAGGCCCGCACGTATGACGATTCCGACGTTCACCCGGTGGTGGACGACATCCTGGCCCTCACCCGCGCTCGGCCCTGGATCGCCCGCGCCGGCTGCCGGGTGCGTGACCTGGGCCATGTCTTCCACGCCGAGGTCTTCGTGGTGCCGCTGAGCGGGGTGACGGTGGCTCAATGCGACGAGCTCGCCGGGGCCGTTCGCGCCGCCGACGACAAGCTGGTGGACGTGGTCGTCTCGCCGGTCGCCCAGTTGCCGGATGGCGCTCGGGTCAAGCCGCGGGGGCTCCAGCCCCGATGAGGCGGTGGTTGTCGTTTGAAGAACGAAATTTGAGCTGCAGTTCGGACATTTGGTTCGTGCGCAGGGGCGGCCCCCAAAGAAAGGTTGACTGCGCCCCATCCGTAAACGAGGAATTACGGACCACCCGTCTCGTTTGTAGATGCCCAACAGTGCAGGCCTTGAGCTATCTGAAGTCCGTGAACGCAGCCAGCCCTAGAGCTGACTATCAAACTCGTTCCGCGCGGCGGCGAGGTTGTTCCGGGAGGTCAGCGTGTCCGGGTGATCCCCGCCCAACACCCGCTCCGAGGCGGCCACGTACGGGTCGAGGCGGATTGCGAGGTACGGATCGCCGAGGGTAAGGGCATGGAAACCGGTGTCATGGGCAACGCGTAAGACGGCGGCTTCGTCACATAGAAACTGGGACTGGCGTTGGGTCAGGATCGCGGTCAGCTGTGCGGCGAGTGCGGTCAGGATGTGCCTCTGCACCCAGTAGTCATTTGCACGCGCGGCGTGGGCCAAGCCGGCGCGCAAGACGGCAACGGGTGAAGAGGGGTCAGCGGTACGCCGGTCTTCTCGGATGACTTGGGCCATCAACCGGTGCATTGAAATCGTGATGCGGTCGGCGGATTCGCTGAGCACTGAAGACGCGAGCAACCGGCCGACGGCGTTGCGTGCCGCCGTCTCATCAGCCACCGCGTATCCCCAGGCACGTGGCACCCCAGCCTCGGCCAAATGCGCGAGGGCGCCCAGCAGCCGTTCGGCGGCCGCAACGAGGTCGGTGCCGTCATCGGCGAGGGCGTCGAGGACAGTGGTGTAGCCCAGTCGCAAAGCCGCTCCCACCAGGGCCGGGTACGACGACCCGTCCTCGCGATACATCAGCGCGTCGAGCGGTTCGGCGGCTAGACGCTCCCGGTATTCAGCGAAGTTATACCCCAACAATCTGATCGTGCCGGCGGCCTGGGCCAGCGCGGCCGGCAACGCGCCGAGGTCGCCCGCCACCAACGCGGCACCCACGGGATCATTGATGTCGGTCATCTCGATCAAGTACTCGCGCGCCTGGTCCTCTTCATACACCCCCACTTTGACGGGCGTGCCCAGCACGGTGGACTCCTGTGTGGTGGTAACCACCACTTGCATCCCGGGCCCGCGAGGCATGAACTCACTGAGATGCCCAACGCTCTCGACGTTATCGAACACCAGCACCCGACGCCCGTCGAGGTTCGACACCTGCATAACCGCCCGCCTGGCGGCCTCAGCCGGGGAATCGCCCTCCGCCGCAACGCCAAGCTGTGCGGCGAGCTCCGCCAATTGCGTTACCACCGCCTCCCGGGAGGTCGCGTCAACCCAGCCGACGAACTCCCACCCCAACTCCTCACAGCTCTGCGCGTACGCCGCCGCGAGCTGCGACTTTCCCACTCCACGCATCCCCACCAGCGGACAGACGGTCGCAACCTGGCCCCGCTCCAGCGCAGCCACAAGCTGATCCATCTCCGGCCGATCGACAAACCCCGCCGCCCGCCGCGGGCGGCTCCCGAACAGCCGTACAACCGGATGCGCCGGGCCCCGGACGGACTTGACCGCGGCAGCGATTTCCTGGAGCAGGTCATGCACCTCGCCCACACCGCCATTCAAGTCATCGACCCGTCTCAGCAAATGGACGAGCGCGGCGCTCGTAAATGAGCTCGATCGCGGCGCCAACTGCGCGAACACGCTCGCTCCGACCGAGATCAGTTCCTCTGTCAGCGGGGTCAGCGCCTCCTCCGTGCTCGCGACCAGGCTGCGCCCGGGGCCACTAAGCACCCAGGCCGGGAACGCCTCGGGGTCCTGTGCCGCTTGGCGTAGCGCATCATCGGTCAGGCCGTCGAACACGGTCGCCACATTGCCGGCAGCGATCCTCATCTGTTCGCGTCGAGTTGGGTCTGACACCCCACCCAAGCGATCATCGATGAGCTCGGAAACCACCTGCGTGACCTGGTCACGTCTTTTGCCTGACCGCAGCACCTTCAAGGCCCTAGCCGCGGCGCCGGCATCCTCGAGGGCGTCAGCCGAGTCGTTCAAGTCAGCGCAACGCAGTAGCAACTTGCCGATTGCCAACCCAAGAACCGCTATCTCCGCCGCAGGCATGCCACGCAACATATCGGTCTGCGCGTCGCCTTCACCTTGAATCAGGGTTTGATCCTAAATAAATGGGGCTATCGCTCTAACGGTGTAAGAGGCGTTCATTTGTTACTGGTTCTCCG
>CAKZIH010000029.1 GCA_936931335.1 uncultured Nostocoides sp.
GATGGCGGCGCCCCGATCGAAGCCCGCCACGTCCGCGCCGGCCTCCCGGAGCCTTGCCATCGTGGGACCCGAACCGCACCCGGCATCGAGAATCCGCCGGTCGGCAACGTCGCCGGCGAGCCCCAGCATGGCCGGCTTTTCGTAGTAGGCGTTGAAGAGACCGGTCTCGTTCTGGCGGTGATAGGCCACGGCGAAGTCGTCATAGTCGCTATCGGTCACGCTCACCCCCGGTCATGATCCAGCAGCGGTCAGGACAGCAGCCTAGATACTCGGGGGCGATGTCAGGTCGGGTCGAGGGACGACATACCGTCGGGGTATGGAATATCGCTACCTCGGCAACAGCGGACTCAAGATCTCCGAGATCACCTACGGCAACTGGCTCACCCACGGCTCCCAGGTCGAGAACGACGTGGCGAAGAAGTGCGTGCAGGCGGCACTGGACCAGGGCATCAGCACCTTCGACACCGCGGACGTCTACGCCAACACGAAGGCCGAGACCGTCCTCGGCGACGCGCTCAAGAGCGAGCGGCGCGAGGACCTGGAGATTTTCACCAAGGTCTACTGGCCGACCGGCCCCGGCGGCAAGAACGACTCCGGCCTGTCCCGCAAGCACATCATGGAGTCCATCAACGGCTCGCTGACCCGCCTGCAGACCGACTACGTCGACCTCTACCAGGCCCACCGCTACGACACCGAGACCCCGCTCGAGGAGACCATGCAGGCCTTCGCCGACGTGGTCCGGCAGGGCAAGGCGCTCTACATCGGGGTCAGCGAATGGACCGCCGAGCAGATCCGCGAGGGACACGCCCTGGCCAAGGAGCTCGGCGTGCAGCTCATCTCCAGCCAGCCGCAGTACTCAATGCTCTGGCGGGTAATCGAGGAGAAGGTGGTGCCCACCTGCGCCGAACTTGGGATCAGCCAGATCGTGTGGAGCCCGATGGCCCAGGGCGTCCTCAGCGGTAAGTACGAGCCCGGCAAGCAGCCGCCGGCCGACTCGCGCGCGGCCGACGCGAAGGGCGGCGCCGACATGATCAAGGACTTCATGACCGATGAGACCCTGACCCGGGTCCAAAAGCTCAAGCCCATCGCCCAGGAGGCCGGACTGTCCATGGCCCAGCTCGCGGTTGCCTGGGTGCTGCAGAACGACAATGTCGCCGCGGCCCTCGTCGGCGCCTCCCGTCCGGAACAGGTCGAGGAGAACGTCAAGGCCGCCGGCGTGAAGCTGGATGCCGACCAGTTGAGCGCGATCGACGAGGCCCTCGGTGATGTCGTGGAGCGCGACCCCGCCCAGACCGCCAAGCGCTCGCCGCAGGAGCGCCCCAGCTGAGCTGCGCTCCACCTGCCCGGCAGGCATGCAGTTGCCCGCGGACCGTCGGAATCCCCTCCGGCGGCCCGCCCAGGGTTTATTCGGATGAGCGCGCCGGCCATCCGGCCTAGGTTGACGGCATGGCTGTGACGCTGCGTGCGGTGATCTTCGACAGCCCCGATCCGGCGGTGGCCGGGCGGTTTTGGGCGCGCCTGCTTGACCGCGAAGAAGTCAGCGAGGCGGGCGGCATTCTGCTGCCAGGCAGCCCCACCCAGGTCGGCCTGCGCTTCATTGAGCCGCACGGATCAGCGACCGGACGTCGGCTCCATCTGCGCGTCACCAGCACGGACCTGGGGGAGCGGGACGCCACCGTTCTGCGGGTTACCGATCTCGGCGGTCGCCACCACGACGCCGGTCAACTCCCGGTGGAGCAGCACATCGTGCTCGCCGACCCCGACGGCAACGAGTTCTGCGTCATCGAGCCGGGCAATGCCTACCTCGCCGGGTGCGGGCGGCTCGGCGAGGTGGCGTGCGATGGCACCCGCGAGGTGGGCCAGTTCTGGAGCGCGGTGCTGGGTTGGCCACTGGTGTGGGATCGGGACGAGGAGACCGCGATCCAGTCGCCCGCCGGCGGCACCAAGATCGCGTGGGGCGGGCCTCCGCTCGCCGAGAAGACCGGCCCCAATCCGCAGCGCTTCGAACTCGCCAGCGACGACCTCGCCGCTGACCTCGACCGGCTCGTCGGGCTGGGGGCGGGGTTGCGGCATACGGACCCCGACGGCGCCATACTCGCCGACCCGGACGGCAACGAGTTCCGCCTCACCGGCTGAAGGGGCACCATCCGGCCCGCCCGATGCCTCAGGCAGCGGGCGTGGGGGAGGACTCGCGTGCAGCCTCGGTGGGGCGCTGGTCGGCATAGGTGCGCACGGCCGGGGCCAGGGCAACGAAGAGCAGGATGAATGCCGCGGTGAGCGTCATATGACCGAGCCCGGAGAACCCGGCGAGGGCCTTCGAGGCGGCGTGCGGGGAGTCCATCACCTGCAGGCAGCCCTTGACCAGCAAGCCACCGACGGTGATCAGCAGGCCGGTGTTCCAGGCGTGGACCGCGGCGGTGAACGACCGCCGGCCGCTCAGCCGGAAGGTCACATCGAGCACGAGCAGTAGCAACATGCCAAGGGAGCCCAGCGTCAGCGCGTGGGTGTGCACCACGGCCAACTGGGTGCCCCCGGCCACATCGTGTGCCCTGGTGAATTCGCGGTAGAAGAGCCCGCCCGCTAGGCCGATGGCGGTCCAGGCGGCGGCGGAGCGGTACAGCAGGGTGGTCACGGCGTGCGGTCCAATCGCGTTGGGGGAGTGAGCTGTTTCCAGGCTAGAAATTCCGCCTCAGCCCGCGCACCCCGCGCGCGTCATCCGTTCGGGTGATAGCCGCCGTTCGTACTGATAGTCGGCCGAGTCGGTATGCCGCTCAGCCCACCTCATCCCGCGCCGCGGCGAAGGCTGCTGCGCAGGCGCGGACATCGTCCGCGGAATGGGCCGCCGAGAGCTGGACCCGGATCCGGGCCGCACCCTGGGGCACCACCGGATAGGAGAATGCGATGACATAGACACCGCGTTCGAGCATGGCGTCCGCAATCTGCCCGGCCATTCGCGCCCCGTCCGCGCCGCGGAACATCACCGGCACGATCGCGTGCTCACCGGGCAACAGCTCAAAGCCGGCCTCGGTCATCAGCGATCGGAAGAGTTCGGCGTTCGCACGCAAGCGATCCCGGCCCGCACTGGAGTCTCGCGCGAGTTCCAGCGCCTTAAGCGACCCGGCCACCACGCTCGGCGCCACGGCATTAGAAAACAGATACGGCCGCGAGCGTTGACGCAGCAGGTCGACGATCTCCTGGTGGGCCGCGACATACCCGCCGGACGCGCCACCGAGCGCCTTGCCGAGGGTGCCGGTGAGGATGTCCACCCGATCCAGCACCCCGAAGTGTTCCGGCGTCCCGGCCCCGGTCTCTCCGATGAAACCCACCGCATGCGAGTCGTCCACCATGACCATCGCCCCGAACTCCTCGGCGAGATCGCAGATCTCCACCAGCGGCGCGAAATAGCCGTCCATCGAGAAGACCCCGTCGGTGACGATGACGATCCGTCGCGCCCCCGCGTCCTTGGCGGCCGCAAGTTGCGTGCGCAGGTCGGTCATGTCGGCGTTCTGATAGCGATACCGCTTGGCCTTGCTGAGCCGGATCCCATCGATCAGCGAGGCGTGGTTGAGCGCATCGGAGATGATCGCGTCCTGCTCGCCGAAGAGCACCTCGAAGACGCCGCCATTGGCGTCGAAGCACGAGGAGTACAGGATCGTGTCGTCGGTGCCGAAATACTGCGACAACGCCGCCTCAAGCTTCTTGTGCTGGGCCTGGGTGCCGCAGATGAAGCGCACGCTGGCCATCCCAAAACCCCACTCGTCCAAGGCATCCCGCGCCGCGGCCAGCACCTCCGGGTGGTCGGCGAGGCCGAGGTAGTTGTTGGCGCAGAAGTTGAGCGCCTTGCCCGTGGTGGTCTCGATATGGGAGGACTGGGCGGTGGTCAACTGTCGCTCGGACTTGTAGAGCCCGGCCTCCCGGATCGCCGCCAGCGTCGCGGTGAGCTCGTCCTTGATCGCGTACATCTCATTCCTCCCAGTTCATGACGACCTTGCCGCACTGGCCCGATTTCGCCACCTCGAATGCCTGCGCCCAGTCCGAGGCCGGTATGCGGTGTGTGATCACCGAGGCCACCGCCTGCTCCAGCCGCGGCGAGGTCTGCAGCATCGCGCTCATCGCGTACCACGACTCATACATCTCCCGGCCGTAGATGCCGCGGATGGTGAGCATGTGGGTGATGACCTTGGGCCAGTCCACGACATACGGCTGGTGCGGCAGGCCGAGCAGGGCAACCCGGCCACCGTGGTTCATATTGTCGATGAGCTCGGCCACCGCCGGCGGGGCGCCGGACATCTCCAGCGCGATGTCGAAGCCCTCCCGCATCCCCAGTTCGGCTTGGGCCTCGCGGATCCGTTGCCGGCCGGAGTTGACCACCAGGTCCGCGCCCGCAGCGCGGGCCAGCGCCAACCGGGTATCGGACAGATCGGTGACCACGATGTGGCGGGCACCGGCATGCCGGGCGATCGCCGCAGCCATCACGCCGATCGGGCCGGCCCCGGTGATCAGCACGTCCTCGCCCACCAGGTCGAAACTCAGGGCGGTGTGCACGGCGTTGCCGAACGGGTCGAAAATCGCGGCGATGTCGTCCGGGACGTCGTCCGGCAGCTTGAAGGCATTGAAGGCAGGCAGCACCAGGTACTCGGCGAAACTGCCCTGGCGGTTCACGCCGATGCCCTGGGTGTTGCGGCACAGGTGCCTGCGCCCGGCGCGGCAGTTGCGGCAGTGCCCACACGTCACGTGGCCCTCGCCGCTGACGCGGTCGCCGATGGTAAAGCCGCGCACCTCGCTGCCCATTCCGACCACCGTGCCCACGTACTCGTGACCGACGATCATGGGTACCGGGATGGTCTTCTGCGCCCAATCGTCCCACCTGTAGATATGAACGTCGGTGCCGCAGATGCTGGACTTGCGAACCTTGATCAGCAGGTCATTAGGGCCGGGCGTAGGCACGGGCGCTTCGACGGGCCAGATTCCGGGTTCGGATTTCAACTTGGAGAGGGCGTGCATGGAATCCGGGAGAGGTCGAGGGCTGGTCATCCTGCCCAGTCTTTCAGCCTTCACCTGACCCTGTCCACCACTGCCGAACCGGGGCGGCGTGGG